>NZ_JBRERY010000008.1:0-129476 GCF_052907225.1 Brevundimonas sp. RM1 | reverse complement strand
GACTTAAAATCCGTCGGGCGAAAGCCCTTGCCGGTTCGACCCCGGCCGCCCGCACCAGCCGTTCTGACGATCGCCTTCAGGTCTGCGGCGACAGCCGCTCCAGCCATGACATCAACCCGCGCGGTTCGACGACGGGCGAGCGCCACAGATCGCCGCCGCGCGCGCGTTGTCGTCCGGCCTCGAACAGTCGCTGCATCGTCGCCGTGTCGAAGCTCAGCATCCCGCCCTGCTCGGGCTCGTCCGGGATGGCCGCGACGCTGATGGGCAGGCCCTGCGCCGCGCAGAAGGTCGTGGCGACGCCCAGCGCCTGACGATAGGAGAACCGCAGCATGGCGTCGAAGCTGCGGGTCAGCACCGCCGCGACGTTCTGGGCCGTGGTGCGCGGTTCCGGCTCCAGCACGGTGTTGACCAGGATATGCACCCGGCTGCGCTGCAGGCGCCGTCCGACCCGCTTCCAGCGCAACAGGGCCTCGGGCATCAGGAACAGCGGCGCGGCGACCCCGCCGTCGACGTGCATCTCCTCGAACGGCTCGCCGTCGACCTCGCACGGGAAACGACGCGGCGGAAACAGGCCGGGCAGGCTGGCGGAGGCGGCCAGAACTTCGCGGAACAGGGCGACCGCCTCCTCGCCGCCGTGGCAGGCGATCGTCCCCATGTCCCAGATGCAGGCCTTCTGGCTGTCCAGGTCCGTCGTCGCCACCAGCAGGCGACGCCCCCGGCGATGCTCGGTCGCGACGGCGTCGATCAGCGCCTCGTCGACGAAGGGGTGGATCAGGGCGTCCAGCGCCTCGCCCTGGAACAGGCTGCCGGTCAGGGTCGAGGCCAGCCGCCGCAAGCTCAGCAGGTCGGCCGCATGGCCGCCGGTATAGGCGTCGGCCAGCCGCTCGTCCCAGGCCGGTCCCAGGAAGGCGAAGGGCGCGATCAGGGCGCCGGTGCTGACGCCCGTGACCAGGGCGAACTCGGGCCGCGTTCCCGCCTCGGTCAGTCCGACCAGGGCGCCCGCGCCATAGGCGCCGCCCGCCGCGCCGCCCGATACGGCCAGCATGTCGAAATGCCCCGACGACCAGCCGGAGCGGGGCAGGGACAGACGGTCCGCCGCCGCCTCCAGCGAGGTTTCCGCCTGCTCGACGCTCAGCCGGATATCCTCGAACCCCCGAATGCGCCCGCGGCCGGCCGGGGGCGCAGGCAGCCGTTTGCGCGGCAGAGGCAGGGACGACAAGGGGCGCGGATCAATCACGACGGTTTTCTCGGCTTTCGCGCGGCTTGGGTCAAATGCGGCGCCGCGGTTCCGCAGGGCGAAACTGCGCGGGCGTCCAGCTTAACTGTCTTGGCCTCGTCATGAGGGGGGCGTAGGTGTCGCACACTGATTGTTCCGCCAGGTGAGCCGTTTCATGTTTCGTAGCCGACTTCTCGCTTCCGCCTTGGGTCTGAGCCTCTGCCTGGGCGCGGCTGCGCCCGCGGCGTTCGCCCAGACGGCTCAGGCTGCGGCTCAGACTGCGGCTCCGGCGGCCCAGGACGGCCGCGCCGCCCCGTCCCTGATCGTCACCGTGGTGGTCGATCAACTCAGCGCCAATCTGTTCAACCAGTACCGCAGCCAGTTCACCGGCGGGCTGAAGACCCTGGCCGATCAGGGCATGGTCTCGATCAACGGCTATCAGACCCACGGGGTGACCGTGACCTGCGCCGGCCACTCGACCGTCCTGACCGGCGCCCACCCGGCCCGCAGCGGCATTCCCGCTAACGACTGGCTGGACACGTCGACGGGCCAGGAGACCTATTGCCTGGCCGCGCCGCAGAACACACTGGCCCACGGCAAGAACACCGACAACGGCCCGGTCGGTCCGGAACAGTTGAGCGCCTCGACCCTGGGCGACTGGCTGAAGGCGGTCAGCCCTGAAAGCCGCGTCTACGGCGTGTCGGGCAAGGATCGCGGCGCCATCACCCTGGCTGGGCACAAGGGCGACGGCGCCTTCTGGCTGACCGACAACTTCGGCTTCACCACCTATGTCGAGCCGGGCCAGTCGGCTCAGGCGCGTCTGGCCCCGGTGGCGGCCCTGAACGCCCGCATGATCGACCGTTTCACGCGACAGGCGCCCAGCTGGACCTATTCCAACGCCGCCTGCCGCCGCCTGGAAGGGCAGTGGACCATTGCGGGCCAGACCTTCGACTCCAAGGTGCCGCCGGCCAACTTCCGCCTCGACAACTCGCCGATCCTGGACGAGCTGACCATCGAAGGGGCGATCGAGCTGATGGACAGCCGGCAGTTGGGTCGTCGCGGCGTCACGGACATGCTGGGCGTCAGCCTGTCGGCCACCGACCGCATCGGCCACAGCTACGGCACCCAGGGGCCCGAGATGTGCGAGCAGATGCTGCGCCTCGACACGGCCCTGGGCGTGTTGATGGACAAGCTGTCGACCATCCCCGGCGGCGCCATTGTCGTTCTGACGGCCGACCACGGCGGTTCGGACTTCCCCGAGCGCTCGGCGGTCGAGGGCTATCCCCACGCCGGCCGGGTGGATCGCGCCCTGCAGCCGCGCGTCAACGCGGCGCTGAAGGCCCGCTTCGGCCTGGACGCCGATCCTGTGGTGTCGTCGGCGGGCGGTTTCGTCATCGTCGACAAGGATCGCAAGTCCCTGCCGGAGCCGCTGCGGTCTCAGGTGCTGGCCGCCGCCCTGGAACTGCTGAACGCCGAGCCGCAGGTGGCCCTGGCCGTGGCCCGCGACGAACTGCTGGCCGAGCCTGTGCCGAACTCGATCAACCCCGAAGACCTGAATGTGCGCGAGCGCCTGCGTCTGTCGGCGGTGGCGGGTCGCTCGCCCGACATCCTGCGCGCCTGGCAGCCGGGCCTGACCGGGCAGGGCCGCGTCGGCGGCGCCATTTCCAGTCACGGCTCGCCCTGGGATTACGACCGCCGCGTGCCCATCGTCTTCTGGTGGCCGGGCGCCGAAGGGCAGGAGCGTTTCCTGCCGATGCGCACCATCGACATCGCGCCGACCCTGGCCAATCTGATCGGCGTCCAGCCTGACGGCCCGATCGACGGCCGCTGCATGGATCTGCCCCAGTTCGCCAAGGGCCGCTGCCCTACGAAGTAGGCGGCGCGAAACAGGCTGCGCGGGCCGTCATAAACTCGTGTTTCGACGCGGTGCGACGGCCTTACGCCTTCCGCGTTTCCTTGGCACAAGGGCTTGAGAAACGCCTCTGAGGGGAGGCGTCAGGCCGTCAGAGCCGCAAGAGGAAACCCGTTCATGCAGAGAGCCCGCCGCGCGCGCATCGTCGCGACACTCGGACCCGCCAGCCGTGCGCCGGGAACGGTCAAGGCGCTGGCCCAGGCCGGGGTGGACGTCTTTCGCCTGAACTTCAGCCACGGCTCGCACGACGACCACGCCGCCGCCCTCAAGGCCGTGCGCGGGGCCGAAATGGCGCTGAAGCGGCCGCTGGGCGTATTGGCCGACCTGCAGGGCCCCAAGCTGAGGCTGGGCCGTTTCGCCGATGTCGAGATCGAGGTGAAGCCGGGCCACCAGATGCGCTTCGACCTGAACCCGGCGCTGGGCGACGAGACGCGGGTGCAGATGCCGCATCCGGAAATCTTCAAGGCGCTGCGGCCCGGCATGCTGCTGCTGCTGGACGACGGCCGGGTGCGGCTGCGCGTGGGCGAGCGCACCGACGAATGGTGCGACGTCACGGTCGAGAGCGGCTCCAAGCTGTCGGACCGCAAGGGGGTGGCCGTGCCCGAGGCGGTCATTCCGGTCTCGGCCCTGACGCCCAAGGACCGCGAGGATCTGGCCTTCGCGCTTCGCCTCGGCGTCGACTGGGTGGCCCTCAGTTTCGTGCAGAAGGCCGAGGACATGGCCGAGCTGAAGCAGATCGTCGACGGCCAGGCCGCCTGTCTGGCCAAGATCGAAAAGCCCCAGGCCCTGAACGACCTGGAGAGCATCCTCGACTATTGCGACGGCGTCATGGTCGCGCGCGGCGATCTGGGCGTCGAGATGGACCCCGAGGAAGTGCCGGTCGCCCAGAAGAAGATCCTGCGGGCCGCCCGCCAGCGGGGCGTCCCCGCCATCGTCGCGACGCAGATGCTGGAATCCATGACCAGCGCTCCGGCCCCGACCCGCGCCGAGGCGTCCGATGTGGCCAACGCCGTCTATGAGGGCGCCGACGCCCTGATGCTGTCAGCCGAGACGGCGGCGGGCGACTATCCGTTGGAAGCCGTGACCATCATGAACCGCATCATGGAGCGGGTGGAGCGCGATCCCCTGTGGCCCGGCCTGATGGACGCCGAACACGCGGGCATGGACATCCACGACGTCGACGCCCTGGTGGCGGCCGCGCGCAAGGCGGCCGAGGCCTCCTCGACCGCCTGCATGGTGGTGTTCACCACCCTGGGCGGCACGGCGCGGCGGATGTCGCGCGAGCGGCCGCTGCAGCCGGTTCTGGCCTTGACGCCCAAGCCCGAGACGGCGCGCCGCCTGGCCCTGGTCTGGGGGTTGGAGCCGCGTCTGGGCGAACAGCCGACCTCGCTGGAAGGCCTGACCGACGATGCGGTCGAGGCAGCCATGCTCTACGGCCTGGCCGAGCCGGGCCAGCGCATCCTGATCCTGGCCGGAACGCCCTTCGGCGCGCCGGGGGCCGCGAATCTGTTGCGTCTGGCCCATGCTCCGGCCCATGCTGCCCCCCGGCAACACGGGGCGAAGCGCGCCCGCAAAACCTGACGGGGCGGAATGATCAAATACATCGGCTCAAAGCGCGCGCTTCTGGGCCAGGTGATCGGCGCGGTGCGCGCGGCTCAGCCGCAGGGCGGAACGGTCTGCGACCTGTTCTCCGGCACCGCGCGCGTGGGCCATGCGCTGAAGCGCGAGGGCTATCGCGTCTGGTCCAATGATCACAACGCCTATGCCCATGCGCTCGCCACCGCCTATGTCCAGGCCGACCGCGAGGTCTGGGCTGAGCGGGCCGAGGGGGTGCTGGCCGAACTGCGCGCCGTGGCGCCCGCGCCGGGCTGGTTCACCCGCACCTATTGCCAGGAAGCTCGCTTCTTCCACCCCGACAACGGCGCCCGAATCGACGCCATGCGCGAGCGCATCGAGGTCATGGGGCTGGAGCCGGAATTGAAGGCGGTGGTGCTGGTCGCCCTGATGGAGGCGGCCGACCGGGTGGATTCCACGGCGGGCCTGCAGATGGCCTTCATGAAGCAGTGGGCGCCGCGCGCGCTGAAGCCGCTGGAGTTGCGCCTGCCGGACCTGCTGCCCGGCGTGGCGGCGGGCTCGTGCGTGGCGACGCACGGCGATGCGGTCGAGATCGCCGCCGAGGTCGAGGCCGACCTCGTCTATCTGGACCCGCCCTATAACCAGCACTCCTACCTCGGCAACTACCACTGCTGGGAAAGCCTGGTGCTGTGGGACAAGCCCGAGACCTATGGCGTGGCGCGCAAGCGGGTCGACGTGAAGACGCGCAAGTCGGCCTTCAACAGCCGGCCGGGCATCGGCCCCGCCCTGCAGACCGTCATCGAGCGGCTGAAGGCGCCGAACCTGATCGTCAGCTTCAACGACGAGGGCTATCTGAGCCGCGACGAGCTGACGGCCATGCTGTCGGCGCGCGGCCACGTCCAGGTGGTCGAGATTGCGCGCCCCCGCTACGTCGGCGCCCGCATCGGCATCCATAACCTGAAGGGTCAGAAGGTCGGCTCGGTCGGGCGGCTGAGGAATGTGGAATATCTGTTCGTGGTCACGGATCGGCCGATCGAACTGCCGGTCGCCGCCTGACGGGAACGAAAGCCGGGCGCACGCCGTTTGTGCCGTATGCGTACGCTTTCCAGTCTTCCTCCCCCCGCTTCCCGCTTTGACGCCCGTGGTTTTGACGCTGCGCGTTTCGACGCCCAGCGGGAGGCCGCGCGTCCGGTCCGCCCGTCGCCTCGGCGCGGGCGTGGGCTGGACAGCTGGACCATCCTGCTGATCGGCGCGATCGCGGCGGGCCTGATGGGAATGCTCCTGGGCGGCGCCCTGTCCGTCTGATTTTCGCTTAAGCGGCGTCCACCAGGGCCTTGATCGGCGCCCAGCTGCGCCGGTGTTCGGGGCAGGGGCCCAACGTCTGCAGAGCCTTCTGGTGGATGGGGGCGTTATAGCCCTTGTGGCTGGCGAAGCCGTAACCCGGATAGGTCTCATCCATCTCGATCATCAGTCGATCACGCGCCGTCTTGGCCAGGATCGACGCCGCCGCGATCGACAGCGACCGGCTGTCGCCCTTGACCACGGGCGTCACCGCGCACGGCAGCTTGAAGCGGTAGTTGCCGTCCACCAGGGCGTGAACCGGCGGATGGGCCAGGGCCTCGACCGCGCGGCGCATGGCCAGGCCGGTGGCGTGCAGTATGTTCAGCTCGTCGATCTCCTCCACTGAGGCGAAGCCGACGCCCCAGGCCAGGGCGCGGGCCTTGATGAGCGGCTCCAGCGCGGCGCGGCGCTTCTCCGTCAACGCCTTGGAGTCGTCGATGCCCGGCGGCAGATCGTCCGGGTTCAGGATCACCGCCGCCGCCGACACCGGCCCCGCCCACGGCCCGCGCCCCGCTTCATCCACCCCGCAGACATGACCGTTCCAGGTCGCGCGCGCCTCAAGCTCCAGCACCAGGGTTGGGAAGGGGCGGTCGGTCTTGGCGGTAGCAGTGCGGGCGAGCATCAGGCGTCAGTGCCACGAACCGGAGCATGGGGGAAGGAGTTGCTGCCGAGGGGTGGAAAGCGGACGTAGGCCATGCTCTCTAACGGCATGACAGATTGGATAGAAGTTTACCGCCCTGTCTTGGGGGAGGAAATCGCGGGTTTGGTTTGGATGCCGATCACCGCCGATACACCGAAACTCGCCTCAGAACTGCAAATGGCGTCGTATTCGTTTTCCGGTGCGGCGTTTGTCCGCTTTACCAACCAGGATGCCATCAACCTTTCTTGGCGGCAGGTAGAAGATCGTTTCGTTCTGGCGACAGCACAGGATGCGGCATGGGGCGCGCATTCACTGGATCGCATTCAGGCTGCTGGCGATCTTTGGATTGGTTTGATCGGCTCGACTCTCAGGTCGGTTGAACTTTTCACCTTGCCTGACGACGAACATCGGCGGGTTGTAGGGGTCAAACACCGAACGACCAACGGCTCCTTTTGGGTAGGGACGGGCGGCAAAGACTTCGTCGGCGACCAAGATGACCTGTGGGTTGGGGTGGATCGCGATCCGTCCAATTACAGCGAACTCGTCAGCTTAGGTGTTGCCGAACCCGAGGCCCGCTAAGGGTCTTTGGCGGACAATCGCGAGTGTCCTGAAATCAGTCGTTGGCGGCGCCCATTTCCCACCTCTCCATGCCGGAAGCACGTCGTCTGGTGGTCGTTGACCATGCCGACCGCCTGCATGAAGGCGTAGCTGATG
This sequence comes from Brevundimonas sp. RM1, assembly GCF_052907225.1. NCBI lineage: Bacteria > Pseudomonadati > Pseudomonadota > Alphaproteobacteria > Caulobacterales > Caulobacteraceae > Brevundimonas > Brevundimonas sp. RM1. The sequence goes on along the minus strand of NZ_JBRERY010000008.1, from coordinate 122,078 downwards.
ACGGGGCCGCAGAATTTGAAACCGCGCGCCTTCAGGGCCTTGGCCATGGCATGGCTTTCGGCGGTCTGGGGCGGGGCCTCGCGGAAATGGTCCCACTGGTTCACCAGCGGTTGGCCGCCGACGAAGGACCACAGCCAGGCTGAGAAATCCTCGCCGCTATCCCTCATGTCCAGCCAGATGCGGGCGCCGCCGATGGCCGCGTCGATCTTGGCGCCGGAGCGAATGATGCGCGGGTCGGCCAGCAGGCGCGCGCGGTCCGCCTCGCCATAGCGGGCGACGATCTCGGGATCGAACCCGTCGAAGGCCTCGCGCATCCCCTCGCGCTTTCTCAGGATGGTGATCCAGGCCAGCCCGGCCTGAAAACCGTCCAGCACCAGCTTCTCCCATAGGGCGCGGGCGTCGTACTCGGGCACGCCCCATTCGGTGTCGTGATAGGCGATGTAGAGCGGGTCCGTCGTCCCGCACCAGCCGCAGCGGCCTTCAGCCTTTTCGGATTCGATCATGGCGCGATGTTGCTGGAATGTTCTGGCGGCGCAAGCGAAAAGGCCCGACGTTTCCGCCGGGCCTTCATGGGGTTGTGCGGGGCGTCCTATAGCCGCTCGACCGTGAAGCCGCGCGCGGTCAGCATGTCTATGACGCTGTCCTGATCCATCAGGTGAGCGGCGCCGACGGCGACGAAGGCCGTGCCTGAACCTTTCATCATCGCCTCGATCTGGCGGGTCCAGTCGGTGTTGCGGACGATCAGGGCAGCGCGGTGGATGTCTTCATGCACGTCGCGGGTGTTGGCGCGGTTTAGACGGCCCGTTTCGGCGATGTCGCCTTTCAGCCAGGCGGCGACGGTTTCATCCAGGTTAGCGACGACGCGGTCGGTGTTGCGGACAAAGTGGTTCAGGTAGGCCACCTGCGCCTCTTCGCTCATGCCTGCGATCAGGCGCACCTGGATGTCGGCGGTCTCGAAGCCGTGCAGCGCCTTGCCTTCCGACCGGGCGCGATCCATCAGCGTCTTGTCGACGCCCGCTTCGGATCGATAGCCGGCCTCGGTCGGGCCGGACATGGAGATCATGAAGGCCGCCAGCCAGGGGCGGTAGGCGTCCAGGGCGGCCGCGCTGGCGCCGTTCGCCTGGGCGACCTTGTCGAAGGCGGCGAAGTCCTCGGCCGACAGGACCGACGACAGGGGGCGGGACGGATCGACGCCGTGCTGCTGGATCACAGGCATGACTACGGCCTGATCGTCCTGGTCGGCGATCTCGACCCAGATGTCCGAGGCGCTGGCGAAGGCGGCGTCCACCTTGTCCGAGCCCCAGGCCGTGCCGGGTCGCAACAGATGGACCGTGCCGAACAGATAGACGGTGGAGTCCGCGTCCTTGACCACCCACAGCGGCGGGCCGGCGCCCTCGGCGCGGGGGATGGGAGCGACGGCGGGGGCGGGCGCAGCCTGTTCGGCGTGAGCGGCGCCGGGCGCGGCGGCCAGGGCGGCGGAGGCGGCCAGCGCCGCCAAAAGGCCGGCGGCGAAGCGCGAGACATGGTTGGCCGATTGGCCCATGCGGCGTGCGAGGGTCATTGCAGTGTCCTTGGATTGTAGGGGGTTTCAGGCGTCGCCGAGTTCAGATGCGGGCGACAGAAGGCTCGTCAGCACAAGGGCTGGGAGCGGGCAGGCGAGGCGTGAAGAGGGATCAGCGGGCGACGATCTGGGCGACGGCGGCCGCCGGGGTTTCGGCGGAGCGGCCGAAGGTCGGCACGGCCTGGACGGCCAGGCTGATCAGCAGGGCGCCGCAGACGCCCATGGCGAAGCCCGAGAAACGGTCGGCGGCGGTCGAGAACAGGTTGAACATGATGACGGTCCTTTGGATTTCGATGTGTCGATTGAGATGAGAAGGGTAGGCGGGGTCAGGCGATGAAGATGGCTTCGATCGGCTGGCCGAAGAGGCGGGCGATGCGGAAGGCCAGCGGCAGGGACGGGTCGTAGCGGCCCTTCTCCAGCGCCTGGACGGTCTGGCGCGAGACGCCGAGGCGTTCGGCCAGATCGGCCTGGGTCCAGTCGCGCTCGGCGCGGAAGACCTTGAGGCGGTTGATGAAGGCGCTGGTCATCGGCGGGCGATCCACCAGCCGCACCAGGCGATCCCGTAGCCGACGGCCTGGGCGGCGAAGGCGGCGGCGACGCCCAGGGCGATCAGGGCCGCATCGGTGTGCGGCGCGGCGGCGGGCAGCAGGTTCACCCCTGCGAGGGCGGCGATGACGACGGCCGCGCCGCCGCCGATGAAGCCCAGGTTGCCGCCCCACCACCAGGCCCATTTGTGGGCTTCCTTGGCGGCCTCATCCAGCGCGCGCCACCAGTAGAGGGTGTGCAGGGCCAGGAAGACGGCCAGCCCGGCGGCCAGGACGACGACGCCGATCGACGGCGCGCGGCCCCAGGCTTCAGGCCAGAACGGCGTGGCGGAGGCCGCGCTGACCCCGACCACGGTCAGGGCGCACAGAACGACGGTCAGGTCGTCCAACTTCTTCTTGTCGGCGGCGACGGCGCCGGCGGCGGTGGTGGTTTCGGTGTTCATGACAAGCTCCCCTGTCGTGTTGACAAGTGAGCTTTACCAATGAGGTCGTGTTTTCGTCAAGCGACTTTTACATCACGACAAGCAGATTTTCCGTTCTGTCGGATTTTCCCTTACAAATCAGGGATCCAGTCAGGCTTCTCGACCCGCACGGGGCGGCCCTCGACGGTCAGATCGCCGTCCATGCGGTCCAGCCGCATCAGGGCGATGGCGCGTCCCTCGGCGCCGGTCATGACTTCCCCCGCGCGCAGTTCGCCTTTCAGCACCTCGACGCCGCGTTCGGGAGCGGGGCCCTCGAAGGCGATGGCCATCATGCGGTTCTTGATCGTGCCGCGCCGCTTCATGCGCGAGGTCGTCTCCTGACCGATGAAGCAGCCCTTGTGGAAGTCGATGCCGTTCAGCAGGTCGAAGTCCGCCTCGATCGGATAGGTCTTGTCCATCAGCGCGTCCTGGGTCGGATCGGGCACGCCCAGGGCCAGGCGGTGCGCCTGCCAGTCGGCCTCGACCGCGTCGGTCTCGCTCTGATCGCCCCAGCGGCGGCCGCCCAGGCCGGGCAGGCGCGGGTCGGCGACGAAGCCCTCGGGAACATCCGCGCCCCAGCCGACGAAGACTGCGTCGGGGATGGGCATGACCTCGACCTGGGCGCGCAGCTTGTAGAGGCTCAGCCGCTGGACCAGAGCGTCGCGCCGTTCGGCCGCGACGTCCAGGACGACGCCGCCCTCTTCGCCCCAGATGAACAGGTCGAACAGCAGCCGTCCCGGCGGCGACAGCAGGGCGCCGAAGCGAAGCTCGCCCGGTTGCAATGTCTCCACATCCTGGGTCAGCAGATTGTGCAGGAAGGGGCGGGCGTCGGGGCCGCTGACGCGGATCAGGGCGCGACTATCAAGACGGGCGATGGACATAAGGCCAAGATAGGCAGGCGGGGCGCTGTCCTCCAGCCCGGCCGCCCTCCTTAAGTGGAGCAGACGCGAAAAAGGCTGCGGGACGTCTCCCGCAGCCTTTCGAAGGTCGGCGCCTGTCTGGCTTACCAGCGGCGGCCGTTGTGGTCGCGGCGCTCATAGCGGACCTTGGCCGACAGGGCGTCGTAGCGGCGATCCAGCTCCATGCGTTCGCGGCGGCTCAGGCCGTCGCGCTGATAGGCGCGCTCCAGCCGCACCAGGCTGTTCAGCTCGTTCTTCAGGCGGCTGGCCTCGCGGACGCTGAGCTGGCGGGTGCGGACGCCCTGGTCGATGCGGCGGTCCAGATTGTATTTGCGCTGGTGGATCGACCGCCAGCCGTCGTGGCGGCTCTCGTAGACCGGCGCGTGGCGATAGGATTGCGCGGCGGCGGGCAGGGCGGCGCCGATGGCGACGGCGGCCGTCGTCGCGGCCAGGACGGGGATCATCAGGGTTTTGAACTTGGCCATGGTCGGGCTCCTTCATCTGGACGCAACCGATCGGCTGCGTTGACGCCAGATGACCCCGCCGCGCCTGAGCCGCGTCTGAACGGCGCGCTTCAGATAGGGTTCATCAGCGTGACATTGTGGTCATGCTGGGCGGTTCGCGTGTGAAACCGCGACGGAGATTCCATCCCTCGACGTTCCTCTTTGGACTGAACGCCGGTAGACTGCGCGTTCAGCCGCTGTTCAGAGGCCCTGGTTTAGACCGCGATCCATGATGCGTATTCGAGCCCTTCTTTTGGCTGGCCTGGTCGCCCTCGTCCCGTTGACGGACGCGGCGGCTCAGTCGCGCGGCCGCGACCGGGATCGCGACGATGATCGCCGGGAGCAATTCCGCAGCTCCTCCGGACCGAACTATCCGGGGCAAGGCCTGCGCGACATGCCGCGCGGCGACAGCGGCCCGCGCGCCAATCCCGGCGACGTGGCGCGCCGCGTCCAGTCGGGCCGTCCCGGCCGGATGCTGGGCGTGCAGGAACGCGGCGGCGACTATGTGGTGCGCTGGGAATATCCGGGCGGCCGCGTGTCGGACATCCAGGTTGACGGCCGCTCCGGCCGGGTTCGCGGGGACGACTGAATGCGGGTTCTGCTTGTCGAGGACGACGTCGATCTGTCGCGCCAGCTGAAGACCGCCCTGACCGACGCCGGATACGCCGTCGACCACGCCCCGGACGGCGAGGAAGCCTGGTTCTTGGGCGACACCGAACCCTATGACGTGGTGGTGCTGGACCTGGGCCTGCCCAAGATCGACGGCGTGTCGGTGCTGGAGCGCTGGCGCCGTGAAGGCAAGGCGACGCCGGTGCTGATCCTGACCGCGCGCGGCGCATGGTCGGACAAGGTGGCGGGCTTCGACGCCGGGGCCGACGACTATCTGACCAAGCCTTTCCATACGGAAGAACTGCTGGCGCGTCTGCGCGCCCTGCTGCGTCGCTCGGCCGGCCATGCGGCGGCGACGCTGAGCTGCGGCGGCCTGCGCCTGGACCCGCGCGCCGCGCGGGCCACGGTGAACGGCGAGCCTCTGCGCCTGACCAGTCTGGAGTATCGCCTGCTGCACTATCTGATGATGCATCAGGGCCGGGTCATCAGCCGGACCGAACTGGTCGAACACCTCTACGATCAGGATTTCGACCGCGACTCCAACACCATCGAGGTCTTCGTCGGCCGCCTGAGGAAGAAGATCGGCGCCGACCGTATCGAGACCGTGCGCGGCCTGGGCTATCGCCTGTCGCCGCTGGCCGGCGAGAGCGACGCGGCCTGAGCGCCGCATGACGGGCCAATCCCGAAGCCAGACCAAGCCTGATCGCGCGCAATGGGGTCGTTGGTTCGGTCGGCCCGGCCGCTCGCTGACGCGGCGGCTGATCTGGCTTGCTGCGGCGTGGATCCTGATCGCCCTGGCGGCGGCGGCCGTGGTGCTGACCGCGCTGTTTCAGGAATCGGCCCTGCGCCGCCTGGGCAATATCCTAGGCGACACCATCGACGAGGCGGTCGTGGCCGCCACCATCACGCCCGAAGGCAAGGTCTTCATCGGTGAGATTCAGGACGCCCGCACTCAGCGCCTGCTGTCCGGCAAGTACTGGATGGTGGCCGAGCCGACGCCGACAGGCGGGATGCAGGTTCTGGCGCAATCGGCCTCCCTGGGCGAGGCGGAGCTGGAGCACGGCCCCGACCTGACCAACCGCCTGCGCTCGGCCTTCGGCCAGACCATCAGCTACAACGCCGAGGACGGCCCCAAGGGCGAGCCCCTGCGCATCGCCGCTAGCATGAAGCAACTGCCGGGCCGCGACCGGCCGGTGATCTTCTTCGCCGGGATCGATCGCTCGGACGTCGACGCCGACACCCGACAGTTCGCCACCGTCACCTGGATCGCCATGCTGCTGCTGGGGGCGGGGCTGGTGACGGCGGTCTTCATCCAGGTGCAGGTGGGCCTGCGACCGCTCTTTGATTTGGGCGACGAGATTTCCGACGTGCGCCAGGGCCGCTCGCATCGGGTCGAGGGCGCCTATCCGGTGGAGATCCAGCCCCTGGCCGAACAGGTCAATCGCCTGCTGGCCCACAATCAGGAAACGGTCGAGCGTCAGCGTACTCACGTCGGCAACCTGGCCCACGCCCTGAAGACTCCTCTGGCCGTCATGCTGGCCGAGGCCGGGACGCAGGAAGGACCGCTGCCGGACCTGATCCGCCGCCAGACCAAGGTGATGCAGGATCAGGTCGACCACCACCTGCGCCGCGCCCGCGCCGCCGCCCGCGCCGCCCACGGCCTGGGCGAGCGCACCACTGTCGCCGAGGTGCTGGACGAGATGGCCGTCATGCTGGAGCGGGTGTTCGAGACCAAGGGCGTCGAGATCGACTGGCGCGCCCCTGACGACCTGGCCTTTCTGGGCGAGCGTCAGGACTTGCAGGAGATCTTCGGCAATCTGATCGAGAACGCCGCCAAATGGTGCCGCCGCCGGGTCCGCATCTCGGCCGGGCCGTCGACGCCGGGCCAGATGATCGCCGTGGTCGAGGACGACGGCCCCGGCCTGCCCGCCGACCAGCGCGACACGGCCCTGAAACGCGGCACCCGCATGGATGAGGACACGCCCGGCACGGGCCTGGGCCTGTCGATCGTCGACGAACTGACCCGCGCCTACGGCGGCCGCGTCACCCTGGCCGACAGCGACATGGGCGGCCTGAAGGTGGTGCTGGAGCTGCCCGCGGCGGAGGGGTGAGGGCGTAGAGGCGTGGCGTTGGCATTAAAAAGGCCCGCCAAAGCGGGCCTTAAGTTTGCTTTACCACAAGGGTTAGGGGGTCGGGGCGACCCAGGCGTCCGTCATCTCGTATTCAGTGTTATCTGCGCCAACGTAGATCTCGAAGCGGAAGCGCGCGGCGGCGGGGTTTCTGATGAAGTCGCCCTTGAAGATGCGATAGCGTTTCTGCGCGTCGACATTGACCGAGTGGGTCGACAAGACGGTTCCTGAAGCGTCGATTTGGTGAATTGCGACCGTCGCAGGGTGGGTCCCGCCTGTGCTGAGCGGTGCGCGCAGCGCCACGCCATAAGTGAAGTTGCTTCCAACGGGCAGGGCACCTTGGGTGTCCTGGTAGACGGATTGCCCGGAAGGCTGCGTCGGGATGGAGAACAGCAGCGAGCAGTTGGAGCTCTGTCTTGGCGCTTGAGGGGTCTGGTTATAGGCCCAGTTCAGATCCCCTAGGCGATTCCATGGTGCGATGGTTCGGCAGGTGTTGCCACTGGTCCCGCAGGGGCGCGCCCTACCGCCCGCGTCCGTGCACTGCATGTGCGTGTTCTTGAGCAGATTCACGCTGTTGTAGAGCGGATCGATGTGGAACTGCGCTGGATTCCAGCCGCCATTTTCCGCAGGGAAGATGAAGGTCCAATCATGACAATCGACCAGATAGTAGGTTGTATTGCCGAAATTGGCCACGCCGTTATTTGTGCCGACGCCGCACCGTTGAACAGCCACTGGATTAGGTCCAGAGACGACGCTAGAAGCCTGCCAAGCTTCCCATTTCGTCTTGCCGTACTCCTTCGTGTACATGAACACCTCGATGGCGTCCGAGTTGGTGCTGTTTTGGCTGAAGTGCCACGACTTGATCGTGTCGAGGCGTTTGCCGCTCTGGTAGAGATAGTCTGGATAGCTATTCCATCGGGTCAGAGACGTACTGAATCGGTCCACGGTTGGGCATTGTGGGAAAGAAGCGGTGAGAGTGCTCGACGCTTGGCCCTGACCAAAGGGCGTGGGCAGGTTCTTTGGCGCAATGATCCAGGAATCCGAAAGGCTGCACTGGGCATTTTGCCAGAATGGCTGCCAGCCGGCTCCCTGGTCATAGGTGCCTAGGATAGAGGCGTAGTTTCCGTCAGTTCCCATGATGTCATAGGCAGAGTCTCCTTCTTGCGGTCCAACTGGCGCGCCAGGTGCGAAATAGGGAACCGTCCCCGCCCTTGTGAAGAAGAAGCTCGAAACCACTCGCGTTCGGCCATAGAGATCGGCAATTGGATAGGAGTCGCTTATCTGCGCCAGGGACGACTGGGTCGGCATATCCCACTTATGATATGGCAGATGCTCGCCGATGCGCAGTTTTCGCGCCGTACCAGGGCAGGTGGTCGGGTCGGCTGCGGTCGGCGTGTCGCTGGCGTCGACGCAGACCTGCTGGACAAGATAGTCTTGTATCGTATCCGCAAAAGCAGGCTTCGCCTGTAGACTTGTAGCCATGAGCACGGACAGCCAAGCCGAGCCTATAGCCCAATATAATGGTCTCATTTAAAATCCCCAGTTTAGTCATTGCGGGTGTTGCTGCGTCGTTCTTTTCGAACAAAAGGAACGACAGGAATATATTCTCATATCGATGCGTCGAAATCGGACATGGGTGCGCTGATCGGATGGAGCCGTCGAATGCCGACAGCTGTTCAGCAAAATCCCCTGTTAACCCGCGATGAGGCACCCTCGGCGCCGTGGCTGTGAATCTCTGTACGGCCGGAGGAGTGGGAATGGCGGACCTGTCGGTCGCCCAGAGGGCCGCCTTGGCCCAGCTGATCGAACGGTGTCCGGACCGGGTTCTGACGCAGCTTTCGGGGCTGGCGGGGACGATGGCGGGCGACCGGGCGGCCGACCTGCGCGACATGATCGAGGTCGAGGCGCTGGACCGGCGTCGCCGCAACATCGCCTTCGGGCCCCTTCTGCCTCTGTTTCAGCCGCGCGCCGACGGCCTGCCGGGCCTCGGCTTTCCGCCGGCGGTGCTGGGGCGGCTGTGGCGCAGCGCCACCCGCAACGAGCCGGAACTGCTGCCGCAGCTGGATCGCGCTGACGACCTGTCGCGCATGATCGCCGACCGCCTCTGCCTCAGCGCCGCCTTCGCCCTGCGCGACCGGGCGGGCGAGATCTGGCCGGAAGACGCGTCTGGACAAGCGCAGGAGCTGGCGGCCTGCCTGGATTTGGCGGCGACGGCGCGCAGAGCCTTGCCGCACCTGCCCGACTGGATCGGCCGTTCGGGGCCGGAAACGGCGGCGGAGCTGAAGCTGGCGCTGCGCCAGGCGGCCGGGATCGCGCCCGAGGGGGCCAGCCGCCTGCTGGAGATCATCTTCGCCCATCTGGAGGACGCGCGTCTGATCTTGCGCGTCGCCGCGCTGGCCGCGCCGGGCGGGCGCGAACTCAGCGCCGAGACGGCCTTGGGTGAAAGCGAGCTGGGCCTGTTCGTCGACCGCATCCTGCTGGCCCTGGCGCGCCGCGCCGCCGAGGCCGCCGCCTTCGACCCGGCCAGGGGCGAGGCCGACCTGGACGTCTTCAAGGCCGATCTGGACTGGTGCGCCGAGACCCTGGCCGAGATCGACATGGCCCTGCCGCTCAAGGCCGACAGCGCCTGGGGCAAGGCGGTGCGGCAGGCGCGGCTGAAGGTTGCGCTCAGCCTGTCCGAACGCTTCAGCGCGGCCGAGCGGGCGGTGGACGCCGTCCTGCCGGTCGAGCGGACCGCCCTGGTCGGGCGCATGACGCGGCCGACGCCCCGGCTGGACGGAGCGGTCGAGGCGGTCGCGGCCGATCGGGCGCGGGCCTTGGCGGCGCTGGTGGGATTGGTGCGCGGCCCGGCGGCCGTGTTCGGCTGCGAGGCGGAACGGCGTCAGACGGCCGAGGCCCTGACCGGCCGCCTGGCCGCCTGGGCTGATGAAGCCATGGAGCGGCTCAACGACGGCATGGCCGCCGACGAGGCGGCGGCGCGCAAGCGCATCATCCTGACCGCCGAGCTTCTGGGCCTGATCGGCGCGCGCGAGGCGTCGCGCACAGTGCGGCGGCGGTTGATGGCGTCAGGTGCGGCGTCGCGCGCCTCGCCTCCGGCCGCCTGATCCGCTACAGCGGCGGCCATGACGATCTTCTGGATCATGACGGCCCTGGCGACGGCGCTGGCGGGCCTGGCGGTGCTGTCCGCCGCGCGACGCGGGGCGGAGGCCGAGAGCGTGGCGGATCGCGACGCGGGCGCGCGCGAACTGGCCGAGCTGGACCGGCTGAAGGCGCGGGGCCTGCTGGACGAGGCGAGTTGGACCGCCGCGCGAGCCGAAGCGGGCCGTCGCCTGCTGGCCGCCCACCGCGCGGATCGCCGTCCGGTGTCGCGCTCGGCCGACCGCTATTGGGTGCTGGGCGGGATCGGAGCCGCGGCAGCCGCGTCGCTGGGCCTTTATGCCGTCTTCGGCGCGCCGGGAATGAAGGATCAGGCCTATGAGACCCGCGTGCGCGAATGGGCCTCGACGCCCGAGGCGCTGGAGCCGGCTCAGGTCGCGGCCGTGCTGGGGCAGGTGGTCAAGGACCGGCCCGACGACCGTCTGGCCTTGACCATGCTGGGCGCCGCCCGGTTCGAGGCGGGCGACCCCATCGGCGCGGCCTCGGCCTTCCGCCGCGCCCTGGCCATCCAGCCGGACGACGCCCAGAGCTGGGCGCGGCTGGGCGAGAGCCTGGTGCGGGCCAATGACGGCGCGGTCGACGGCGACGCCGAGGCGGCCTTCCGCCAGGCGGTCAAGCTGGACCCCGACCAGTTGGGCGCGCGCTTCTATCTGGGCGAGGCCGCCCTGTCGCGCGGCGACCAGGCCGAGGCCGAGGCCATGTGGACGCCGTTGATCGCCGTGCTGGCGCCGTCGGATCCGCGCCGCGTCGACCTGCAGAAACGCCTGGCCGAGGCCGCCCGATGAGCCGTTGGCCCGCCCTTAACCTCGCCCTATACGCGGTGGTGTTTTCCGCCGTCCCCGGATCGTCGACATGAGCTGGTTGCCCAAATCGCCCAAGGCGCGCCGCCGCCTGTGGGTCGTCATCGCTGCGGCGCCGGTGCTGGCGCTGGCCGTCGGCCTGTCGTTGTGGGCGATGAAGGACAATGTGACCTTCTTCTACTCCCCCTCTGAGGTGACGCCGCAGAAGGTTCCGGCCGGCCAGATGATCCGCCTGGGCGGTCTGGTCGAGGCGGGCAGCGTGCACAAGGCCGCTGACGGTTCGGTCGTCTTCGTCGTCACCGACAACGGGGCGACGGCGCAGGTGATCTATCACGGCGACCTGCCCGACCTGTTCCGCGAGGGGCAGGGCATTGTGGCGCAAGGGTCGTTCCGCCCCGACCGCACCTTCGAGGCCAGCCAGGTGCTGGCCAAGCACGACGAGACCTATATGCCGCGCGAAGTCGCCGACCGGCTGAAGGAAAAGGGCGAGTGGCGGCCCGAGGGCGACGAGGCCGCGCCCGCCGCCGCAACCGTCCAGCAGGGGGCCTAAGCCTTGATCGTCGAACTGGGCGCCTTCGCCCTGATCCTGGCGCTGGTGCTGTCGGCGCTCAGCCTGGCGCTGACCACGGCGGGCCGTCTGCGGCTCAGTCCGGTGCTGGCCGGGGCGGGGGGCGGCGCCATGCTGGCCTCGGCCGCAGCGATCGCCCTGGCCTTCGCCGCGCTGATCTACGCCTTCGTGGTGTCGGACTTCTCGGTGTCGAACGTGGCCATGAACAGCCACACCGACAAGCCGGTCTTCTACAAGGTCGCCGCCGCCTGGGGCAGCCATGAAGGCTCGCTGCTGCTGTGGTGTCTGGTGATGACGGTCTTCGGCGGGGCGCTGGCCCTGGCGCGCGGCCTGCCGTTCGGGCTGAAGACCTCGGCCGTGGCCGTGCAGGCGGCTCTGTCGAGCCTGTTCCTGGCCTTCGCCGCCTTCACCTCCAACCCCTTCTTCCGGCTGGACCCGGCGCCGGTGCAGGGCGCGTCCCTGAACCCCTTGCTGCAGGATCCGGCGCTGGCGGTGCACCCGCCGTTGCTTTACGGCGGCTATGTCGGGTTTTCGGTCTGTTTCTCCCTGGCGGTCGCCGCCCTGATCGAGAAGCGCGTCGATCCGGCCTGGGGCCGCTGGGTGCGGCCGTGGGCCCTGGCGTCCTGGGCCCTGCTGACCGTCGGCATCGCGCTGGGCTCCTTCTGGGCCTATTATGAGCTGGGCTGGGGCGGCTGGTGGTTCTGGGATCCGGTCGAGAACGCCAGTTTCATGCCGTGGCTGGCGGGCGCGGCCCTGCTGCACTCGGCCATTGTGACCGAGCGGCGCGGGGCGCTGGCGGGCTGGACGGTCTTCCTCGCCATTCTGGCCTTCACCTTTTCCATGCTGGGCGCGTTTCTGGTGCGCTCGGGCGTGTTGACCAGCGTCCACGCCTTCGCGGTCGATCCCCAGCGGGGGATGATGCTGCTGGCCATTCTGGGCGTGGCTGCGGGCGCGGCCTTCATCCTGTTCGCCCTGCGGGCGCCGGCCATCCGGTCGGGGGCGGCATTCGCGCCGATCAGCCGCGAAGGCGCCCTGGTGCTGAACAACCTGTTCCTGACGGCGGCGGCCGCCACGGTGCTGCTGGGCACCCTTTATCCGCTCATTCTGGAAGGCGTGACGGGGGCGACCATCTCGGTCGGCCCGCCCTATTTCAACGCCGTCTTCAATCCGCTGATGATCGTGGCCTGTCTGATCCTGCCCGCCGGGCCGCTGCTGGCGTGGAAGCGGGGCGATCTGAAGGGGGCCCTGCAGCGCCTGTGGCTGGCCGCCGCCTTGGCCATCGCCGCCGCCTTCGCCGCCTTCTTCCTGTTCGAGCCGAAGAAGGCGCTGGCCGCCGCAGGCTTGGGCGTCGGGGCGTGGCTGATCTGCGGGGCGCTGGCGGAGCTGGGCGTGCGCACCAAGGCCTTCCGCGCGCCCTTGGCCGAGACTCTACGCCGCGCCAAGGGCCTGCCGCTGGGCGCCTGGGGCATGGCGCTGGCCCACGCCGGTCTGGGCGTCTTCATTCTGGGGGCCGTGGTCGAGACCAGCTTCAAGGCCGAGGCTGCGCTGGCCATGCCGCTGGGCGGAGAAGTCGCCGCCGGGCCGTGGAAGGCGCGGCTGGATGCGGTGCAGGTCATCGAAGGGCCGAACTACCTGGCCGAGCAGGGCCGCCTGACCATCATGCCGGTCAACGGCCGCGCGCCCGAACGCGTCATCACCGCCGAGCGCCGCTTCTTTCCGGCGGGCGGCCAGACGACGACCGAGGTCGGCCTCGACTTCCGCGGGCTGGACGACGTCTATGCGGTCATGGGCGACCGCGCGGCGACCGACGACGGCGAGCGGGCCTGGATCGTGCGCATCTACTACAATCCCTGGGCGCGGCTGATCTTCCTGGGACCGGCGCTGATGGCGCTGGGCGGACTGATCTCCCTGCTGGACCGGCGCCTGCGCGTCGGGGCGGGCTCGCGCGTGAAGAAGGCCGCCCAGCCGGTCGAGCCAGTCGAGGCTCAAGCATGAAGCGCGCCGCCGCCCTGTTCGCCGCCGTCCTTCTGGCCGGCGCCGCCGCGCCCGCGCTGGCCGAGCCGCCGCCTGCGCCGGATCGTCCGCTGACGGATCCTGCGCAGGAGGCCCGCGCCCGCGCCCTGTTCGGCGATATCCGCTGCGTCGTCTGCCAGCACGAATCCATCGCCGACAGCCCGGCGGGCATCGCCGCCGACCTGCGCGGCCTGGTCCGCGAACAGATCGCCGCCGGAAAGACCGACGACGAGATCAAGGCCGACCTGCTGCGCCGCTACGGCGACTATGTGCTGTTCCAGCCGCCGCTGCGGATCGGCACATGGCTGTTGTGGTTCGGCCCCTTCGCCCTGGCGGCGGGGGCGGGCGTGGCGCTGGTCCTGCGGGCGCGTCGGCGCCGTGCGGGCGAGGCCGCGCCCCTGACGCCGGAGGAAGAACGCGCCCTTGCCGCCCTGACGGCGGACGACGAGAACGCCTGAGCCTGTCCGTTTGGAAAGCCTTTCGCCGCCTTCCTGACGCAGACGCGCCACACGTCGAACGACGATCAGGAACAATCATCGCGACGGCGTGCATTGGCTTGAGCCGTAACGCCCTATATCCATGGGCGAACGGAGCTTTTCCGTATCCGCCAGTTAGAGACTGCAAGGACGACGATGCTGAAACGCAAGGAGTTCATTCTGGGGGCCGCTGTCGGCCTGACCTTCGCCGCCGCCGCGACGGCGGGCGGGGTCATCACCTGGCCGGGCGCCGAAGCCGCGCCCGCCGCCAAGGTCGGACAGCTGGTTCCCTCGGCCGGGGCCGGAGCCTTGGCCTTCGCCCCGCCGCAGGGCGCGCCGCTCAGCTTCGCCGACATCTTCCAGCAGGTCGCCCCCGCCGTGGTGCAGATCGATGTGAAGACCCGCGTCCAGCGCCCGCGCGGCGGCGTGTTCCAGATCCCCGGCTTCGGCGCCGTGCCCATCCCCGGCGCGCCGGGCGGATCGGGCGAGGAGGGCGAAGACAATTCGACCACGGCCCTGGGCGCCGGTTCGGGCTTCCTGATCTCGGCCGACGGCTTCATCGTGACGAACAACCACGTCGTCGAGAACGCCGAGGAGATCAACGTCAAGTTCAGCGACGGCCGTGAGTTGAAGGGCAAGCTGATCGGCCGCGACGAGGGCACCGACCTGGCGGTCATCAAGGTTGAGGGTTCGGCCTTCCCCTTCGTCAGCTTTGAAGAAAGCGCCGAGCCGCGCGTCGGCGACTGGGTCATCGCCGTGGGCAACCCCTTCGGCCTGGGCGGCACGGCGACGGCGGGCATCGTCTCGGCCAAGTCACGCGACATCGATCCGGCCGGCTACAACGAATATCTGCAGATCGACGCCGCCATCAACCGGGGCAACTCGGGCGGGCCGACCTTCGACATCTATGGCCGCGTGATCGGGGTGAACACGGCGATCTTCTCGCCGTCGGGCGGCTCGGTCGGCATCGGCTTCGCCATCCCGGCCAGCACGGCCAAGGCTGTCACCGACAAGCTGATGCGCGGCGAAAGCGTCGAGCGCGGGTATCTGGGCGTGCAGATCCAGACCCTGTCCAAGGATGCGGCGGCCGCCCTGGGGCTGAGCGAAGACACCAAGGGCGCCTATGTCGCCGAGGTGACGGCCGGCGCCCCTGGCGAGCGTGGCGGCATGCAGATCGGCGACGTGGTCGTCAGCGTGAACGGCGAGGCGGTCGACAGCTCGACCGAACTGACTCGCCGCGTGGCCCGCGCCAAGCCCGGCGACACGCTGCGGCTGGAAGTTCTGCGCGACGGCAAGCGCCAGACGTTGAACATCCGCGCCGGCACCCGTCCGTCGGAAGCCGAACTGAACGGCGGCCAGGATTCGGGCGCTCAGCAACCGGGCGAGGACGGCGCGGCTGTCGGCCAGTCGATCGAGGGCATGACGGTGACGCCGATCACTGCGGCCTTGCGTCAGCGTTATTCGATACCGGAGGATATGCAGGGCGTGGTGGTCACCGCCGTCGCTCCGCGTTCGGAAGCAGGCAAGATGCGGATGCCGGTCGGCACGGTCATCCAGCGCGCCAACAACCGCGTGGTTCGCTCGGAAGCCGATCTGAAGGCGGCCGTTGATGCGGCGCGGACGGCGGGGCGGCCCGGTGTCTTCCTGCTGATCCGGGTGCAGGGAGCCAACTCTTCGGTAGTTCTGCCCTTCGCCAAGTCTGAATAAGGCGTAACTCACGGGATCGGCGGCGATGCGCTAACATCGCCGCCGAATCTTTTTTGGGAGGCTGCATGCGTATTCTGGTGGTTGAGGACGACGCTGAAGCCGCGACCGCCATGGTGCGCGGCCTCAGCGAGGCCGGGCACGAAGTCACCCATGCGGTGGACGGCGCCTTCGGACTGCTTGAGTCGCAGAAGGGCGGCTACGACGTCTATGTCGTGGACCGCATGATGCCGCGCCTGGACGGCGTCGCCATGGTCGAGACCATCCGCAAGGGCGGCGACCAGACGCCGGTGCTGTTCCTGTCCGCCCTGGGCGAGGTCGAGGATCGCGTCACCGGTCTGAAGGCGGGCGGCGACGACTATCTGGTCAAGCCCTACGCCCTGGCCGAACTGGTCGCGCGGGTGGAGGCCCTGTCGCGCCGCCGCGAGACGGGCGGGGTCCAGACCGTGCTCAAGGTCGGCGATCTGGAGATGAACCTGATCGCCCGCACCGTCCACCGCGACGGCCAGGAGATCGACCTGCAGCCGCGCGAGTTCCAGCTGTTGGAGTTCCTGATGCGCCACGCGGGCCAGTCGGTGACGCGCACCATGCTGCTGGAGAAGGTCTGGGAATACCATTTCGACCCTCAAACCAACGTCATCGACGTCCACATCAGCCGCCTGCGCTCCAAGATCGACAAGGGCTTCGACAAGGCCATGCTGCAGACCGTGCGCGGCGCGGGGTACCGGCTGGAGGCGTAAGGCCCCGGCATGAAACTGCCCTCGCTCTTTCGACGGACGCCCTTCCGGCTGACGCTGCTGTTTCTCGCGCTGTTCGTGGCGACGGCCAGCGCGGTGCTGGCCTATGTCTATTTCGCCTCGGCGTCCGAGGCGCGGGCGCGGGCCGAGGCCAGCGTTCAGGGCGAAGTCGAAAGCCTGACCGCCATCTATCGCACGCGCGGGCGCGACGCTTTGAATCAGGCGCTTGTCGAGCGGGCGATCCGCAACGGACCCTATCTTTACGTCTTCAAGGACGCCGACGGCCGCATCATCACCGCCAATATCACCGACGTGCCGGACGGGGTGAAGCCGGGGCAGTGGGACAGCTTTCGTCTGACGGATACGGACGAAGACGGCCGTGTTCGACGGCGTCAGTCGATCGGCATCGACACCCCCCTGTCCGGCGGCGAACACCTGTTCGTCGGCGAGGACATCGGCGACATCGAGGCCTATCTGGCGCGGCTGACCCAAGCCCTGTGGGGGGCGATGGTCATGGTGCTTGTGCTGGGCGTCGGCGGCGGGCTGTGGATCAGCCGGGGCGTCGAGCGCGCCATGGCGGGTCTGAACCGGGTGGTGACGGCGGTGCAGGAGGGCGACCTGAAGACGCGCGTCCCCATCCGTCATTCCGGCGACGAGCTGGACGAGCTGGCCGAGGGTCTGAACGGGATGCTGGACCGGCTGGAGGGCTCGATGGCCTCGATCCGCCATGCCGGGGACGCCATCGCCCATGACCTGCGGACCCCGCTGAACCGGATGAAGGCCAAGATGGAGGTCGCCCTGATCGACGCCGAGGCGGGGCGGACGTCGGGCGTGGACGCCCTGGGCGTGGCGCTGGACGAGGCGGACGCGTTGCTCAAGACCTTCAACACCGTCCTGGCCATCGCCCGTCTGCAGGCGGGCGGAGCGCCCGATCCCAAGGTGTTCGACGCCGCCGACCTGGCCGCCGACATGGCCGAGCTGTACGAACCGGCGGGCGAGGACAAGGGACTGGAGTTCGCCGCCGAGATCGAGAAGGGGCTGATGATCGAGGGCAATCAGCCCTTCCTGGCCCAGGCGCTGGCCAATCTGATCGACAACGCCATCAAATATACGCCGGAGGGCGGGGCGGTGATGTTCCGCGCGCGCCGCCGTTCGTCGGGCGATGTGGAGTTTTCAGTGACTGACAACGGGCCGGGCGTGCCGGACGAGGATCGCGAGCGCGTGCTGCAACGCTTCGTACGCCTGGACAACAGCCGCACCGAGCCGGGTTCGGGCCTTGGTCTGTCTCTGGTGACAGCGGTGGCCGAGGCGCACGGCGGTCGCATCCAGCTGGACGAGGGGCCGGGCGTCTATGACGGACGCGGGCCGGGCCTGCGCGTGGCCCTGATCCTGCCCGCCGCGATGCGGGCGCCTGAGGCTGAGGCGTGAGCGAGACCCTGGCGAACCGGTTGCAGCCGTGCGGTCCCGTGCGCGACGCCGAGGCGGCGGCGCGCCTGCATGAACGGCTGGCCGAGGCGGCGGACGCCGACGGCTGGCGCGCGACGCTGGATGCGGCCTGGGCGGCGCTGGAGCCGGTCTTCGCCGCCTCGCCCTATCTGGCGGGCTTGGCGCGCCGCTGTCCGGATCGGTTGCGGCGAACGCTGGACGCCGATCCCGAAGCGCGACTGGCGGAGATTCTGGCGGGCGCCGACGCCCTGACCGGCGCGCCGGATGAGGCCAAGGCGCCGCTGCGCCGGCTGAAGGCGGAACTGCACCTGCTGACGGCCTTGTGCGATCTGGGCGGGGTCTGGGATCTGGATCAGGTGACGGGCGCCCTGTCGCGGTTCGCCGATGCGGCGGCGCGGGCGGCGCTGCGGATCACGGCCGACGACTGGCGCAGGCGCGGTCGACTGGTTTCGGCGCCTGACGATCCGCGCGGGCCGGTTCCGGGCCTGTTCGTCCTGGCCATGGGCAAGGGCGGGGCGTTCGAGCTGAACTATTCCTCGGACATCGACCTGTCGCTCTTTTACGAGCCGGAGGCGCTGGAAACGGCGCTGGCCGAGGGCGTGGAGATGCAGGGCTTCGCCAACCGTCTGGCCCAGGGGCTGACCGCCCTGCTGGCCGAGCGGACGGCGGACGGCTACGTCTTCCGGGTTGATCTGCGGCTGCGGCCCGATCCGTCCTCGACCCCGCCCGCAGTCGCGGCGCCGATGGCGCTGGCCTACTACGAATCCGTCGGCCAGAACTGGGAGCGGGCGGCCTTCATCAAGGCCCGCGTCTGCGCCGGGGATGCGGCCGAGGGCGCCGACTTCCTGAAGGCGCTGGTCCCCTACATCTGGCGGCGCAGCCTAGACTATCAGGCCGTGCTCGACATCCAGTCGATCAAGAAGCAGATCCACGTTCACAAGACCGGCGAGGGTCTGGAGGCGGCGGGCGCCAATCTGAAGCTGGGCCGGGGCGGCATCCGCGAGATCGAGTTCTACGTCCAGACCCAGCAGCTGATCCTGGGCGGACGCGACCGGTCCTTGCGCTCGCCGCGCACCCTGGAGGCGCTGGACGCCCTGACCGCCGCCGGCCACGTCGCGCCCGAGGCGCGCGACGAACTGCACGCCGCCTATGTCGAACTGCGCGCGCTGGAGCATCGGGCGCAGATGCTGGCGGACGAACAGACGCACATCCTGCCCGTCGATCCCGAACGCCGCGCCGATGTGGCGGCCCTGGCCGGGCAGGGCGATCTGGCCGCCTTCGACGCTGAAATCGAGCGCCTGCTGGTGCGGGTTAACGCCCGCTATGGCGAACTGTTCGAGGGCGGCGAAGACCTGTCCTCGCCTTACGGCAGCCTGGTGTTCACGGGGGTGGAGAACGACCCCGGCACGCTGGAGACGCTGGCCCGCATGGGCTTTTCCGAGCCCGCCACGGTGTCCGACACGATCCGCAGCTGGCACCACGGCCGCATCCAGGCGACGCGCACGGCGCGGGGACGCGAGCTGTTCACCCGCCTGGCGCCGCAACTGCTGACGGCGGTGGCCAGGACGGGAGCGCCGGACGCGGCCTTCCGCCGGTTCGCCGTCTTCTTCTCGGGCCTCAGCGCCGGGGTGCAGGTGCAGGCCCTGTTCCTGAACCAGCCCAAGCTGTTCGACCTGGTGGTCGGGGTCATGGCCTTCGCGCCGCGACTGGCGCGGGCGCTGGGACGTCAGCCGCAGGCCCTGGATGGGGTGCTGGACGCGCGCTTCATGACGGCCCTGGGCACCGACACCGGCCTGGCTGACCAGGTGGTGCGCGAGGCGCATGAGGCCGGCGATTTCGAAGGGGCCATGAACGCCGTGCGCCGCTTGCACCGCGAACAGACCTTCCGTATCGGCATGCATGTCGTCACCGGCCGGACCACGGCCGAGCAGGCCGGGCTGACCTACACCTCCCTGGCCGACGCCTGCATGAAGGGGCTGGCCCCGGCGGCCCTGTCCGAGGCTGAGCGGATGGGCGGGGCCTTCGACGGCGCGGTCGCCGTGGTGGCTCTGGGCAAGGCCGGGTCGCGTGAGATGACGGCGGGGTCGGACCTGGACCTGATGACCGTCTATGCGGCGCCGCCCGAGGCGGTGTCCGCCGGGCGCGGCTGGAGCGCTGAGACCTTCTACGGCCGTTTCACACAGCGGTTCATCGCCGCCCTGTCGGCCCATACCGCCGAAGGCGGGCTGTATGAGGTCGATATGAGGCTGCGGCCGACCGGCTCCAAGGGGCCGGTGTCGGTGCGGCTGGAGGCGCTGGAGGCCTATTACGCCGACGAGGCCGAGACGTGGGAGTTCATGGCCCTGACGCGCGCGCGGCTGGTCTGGGCCAGCGACGAGGCGTTCGGGGCGCGGGTCGAGGCGGCGCTGGAGGCGGCGCTGCGGCGGCCGCGTCCGGGCGTCGACATCGCCGGGGACGTGCGGGCCATGCGCGATCTGATGGACCGCGAACGGCAGCCCAAGGGCTTCTGGGATCTGAAGTTGTCGGCGGGCGGCCAGGTCGACGCCGAGTTCGCAGCCCAGTATCGCCAGCTGACGGCGGCGCAGGCCGGAGCCCCGTTGACCGTTTCGACGCTGGAGGCCCTGGCCGACGATCCGATTCTGGCGGACGCCTGGCGCACGCATCAACAGCTGGGCCAGTTGATGGCCTGCGCCTTCGACGGCGGGGGCGACCCGGATCAGGAGCCGTCCGGCTTCCAGATGCGGCTGGCCCGAACGGTCGGCGCGCCGGATTTCGACACGCTGAAGGCCCGGTTGATCGACCTGAGACTGCGTGCGCGGCGGGCCTTTGAAGCGATGCTGCCCGCTTTGCGCGACGGAATCTGATCCGGGCGTCGTTCCATCTTTCGACAGGATCGCTTCTCGGCCTTCGGGCCAGATGGAGAACATCGACATGAAAAAGAGTTTCAGCGGCATGGCCGTCCTTGCTTCGGCTCTCGCCGTCAGCGGCGCAGCCATGGCCCAGGCGCCGGTCCAGGCCCCGGCTCGGACACAGGCGCCGGACGCTCGTCCGCACCACGCACAGATGGTCGAACCGGTCAGCAAGGCGGACTTCGTGCAGCGCCGGGTCGAGCGCCTGCGCGCGGCGGATGCGAATAGCGATGGTCAGGTGACGGCCGAGGAGATGCGGACCTATGTCCAGGCGCGCCGCGCCGAGCGACGGGCCGCGCGCTTCGACCGGCTGGATGCGAACAACGACGGCGTGCTGGACCGTGAGGAGTTCAACACGCCGCGTGCGCGCGGCGAGCGCGGCGAGGGCATGGGCGGGCGTCATGGCGGCGGCCGCAATCATAGGGACGCGAACATGCGCGGCATGGCGCGAGGCGGAGAAAGCCGTTTCCCTATCGTCATCGCCGACGTTGAACGCCGGGCGAATGAGGCTTTTGCGCGGATGGACGCCAACAGCGACGGCGTGCTGACGCAGGACGAACGCCGCGCCGCCATGCGCGCCAATCGAGGCGACATGCGCCAGAGGCACGAACAGCGTCGCGCGCGCACGCCGGCGGCGTCGCCTTCGGCGCCTGCTTCGGAGTAGGGTGATGGCGGGGAAGACGGCTCGTCCGTCCGCCCTTTCTGGATTGAGCCGAAGAGGCTGGATTGGCGACAACCGTCGACCCCGACGAGGATCTGGTGCGCCGTGTGGGCGAAGGCGACCCTGCGGCCATTCAGGCCATGGTGGCGCGCAAGCTGCCGCGCATGTTGTCGCTCGCCCGGCGGATGCTGGGCGACGCGGCGGAGGCTGAAGACGTGGCCCAGGAAGCGATGCTCAGAGCCTGGAGGCAGGCGCCGCGCTGGACCCCCGGCCAGGCGCGCTTCGACACCTGGCTGCACCGGGTGGGGCTGAACCTCTGTTATGACCGTCTGCGGCGGCGGCGCGAGATCGCGACTGACGCCGTTCCCGACCGCATCGACGACGGCCCGGCGCCGGACCGGGGCCTGCTGGCGGCCGAGACGGGCGCGCGGGTCGAGGCGGCCCTGGCGCGTCTGCCGGAACGGCAGCGCGAAGCCATCGTCCTCTGTCACTATCAGGAGCTGGGCAATATCGAAGCCGCCGCCCTGATGGAGATCAGCGTCGAAGCGCTGGAAAGCCTGTTGTCGCGGGGCCGACGCGCCTTGCGGACCGCCCTGGCGGACATCGCGCCGCATTCTGGCGTCGCGCGGGATGGGCGACAGGGCATGCGAGGGCGCGCCGCGGAGCGCGCCGAACGACTGTGGCGGGGGACGAGATGACGATGATGACTCCAGAACGCTTTGAGCACCTGGCCGACGCCTATGGCGGCGATCTGCGCCGCTGGCCCGAGACCGAACGCGAGGCGGCGCGCGCCCTGGCGGCGGCGGACCTTCAGGCGGCGGCCCTGCTGCATGAGGCGGACGGCCTGGACGCCCTGCTGGACGCGGCGCCGCGCGTGGCGGCGTCCCACGCCCTGCGCGAACGGGTGATCGCGGCGGCGGTCGGCGCGGGCCTGGGCCGTCGTCGACGCGCGGGGATCGGCGTCATGGCCTGGCTGTCTGGCGCCGGCTGGGCGGCGGCGGCCTGCGCCGGCGCGGTCTTCGGCGTGGTCCTGACCGGTCAGATGACGGCGGATATCCGCGCAGACACCGTGCTGTACCAGGCCAGCCTGAGCAGCGCGGACGACACGGAGGTTCTGGGCGGATGAACGGAAGAGGCCTGAAGATCGCCCTGGCGGCGTCGGTCGCCCTGAATATCTTCGCGGTGGCGGGCGCGGGCGCGGCCTGGATGGCGGCCAAGCGAGTCAAGGAAGCCACCGCCGAGGCGCGTCAGCCGGGCCGCAGCGAGCCTGTCTGGGCGGTGGTCGAGGCCCGCCCGCCCGCCGTGCGCGACCAGATCAAGCGCGAGATGCGCGCCACGGCTCTGGAGGCCCGCCCTGACTTCGAGGAGGCGCGCGCCGCCCGCCGCGAAGCGATCGCCCTGACCCGCTCGGATCAGTTCGACCCCGTGGCGGTCGCCTCCCTGCTGGAACGATCGCGCGCGTCCGAAATGCGCGGTCGGGCGCGACTGGAATCGGGAGCGGTGGAGACCTTGAACCGCCTCAATCCGGCTGATCGCGCCGCCCTGGCGCCGATCCTGTCGCGTCATAAGTCCAGGTCGAAGGAGTCGTCGAAGTGCGCGCCCTCGACGGGGAAGACGGCGGCCAAGTCGTCGACGGCTCCTGAACCGGCGGCCTGATCGGCCCTACGCAGCGCGGGCCTGAACCCGCTGGGCCGGAGCGCCGACGGGGGCCACGGCGCCCTCGGGCGCGCGGGTCGGCAGGTCGAACCAGACGGTGGTGCCGCGCCCCGGTTCGCTCTCGATCGTCATGGCGCCGCCGTGCAGTTCGATCAGCGACTTGGTCAGGGCCAGGCCCAGACCCGTCCCTTGCGTCGACTTGGAATGCTGACCCTCGACCTGTTCGAACGGCTGGGCCAGCCGCTCCAGATCCTTGGCGGCGATGCCGATGCCGGTGTCCACGACCGAGACGCGCACGGTCGCGGCGTCGCGCGGCGCGACCTTCACCGATACGGCGCCGCCCTCGGGCGTGAACTTCACCGCATTGGAGATCAGGTTCAGCAGCACCTGCTTCAGGCCGCGCTGATCGGCCTCGATATGCAGATCCTCGGGGCAGTCCAGCGTCAGGGCCAGTTGCGCCTCCTGGGCCTTGCCGCGCATCAGCCGCACCGCTTCGGCGCACAGCACGTCCAGCGCCATCGGCTCATAGTGCAGGGTCAGCTTGCCCGCCTCGATCTTGGCCATGTCGAGGATGTCGTTGATCAGGCTGAGCAGATGCTGGCCTGAGCCGTGGATGTCGGCGGCGTAGCCCTTGTAGCGACGGTCGCCCAGAGGACCGAACATCTCGGCCGCCATGATCTCAGAGAAGCCGTTGATGGCGTTCAGCGGGGTCCGCAGCTCATGGCTCATATTGGCCAGGAACTCGGACTTGGCCTGATTGGCGGCTTCGGCGCGGGTCATGGCGACCTCATATTTGCGCGCCAGCAGGGCCAGGTTCGCCTGGCTGGCCTCCAGTTCCGCCACCATGGCGCGCAGCTCGTCGGCGGCGCGGCGGCGCTCGGCCTCCTGACGGCGGATGACGGTGATGTCGGCGCAGATCACCACCGTGCCGCCGTCGCCGGTGAAGCGCTCGGCCATCTGCAGCCAGCGGCCGTCCTTCAGCTCGACCTCGCGTACCCCGGCGCGGCCCCCGGCGGAAGGGTGCTCGGCCTTGATCGCCTCGGCGGCGATGCGGTTCAGCTCGTCCTTCTGGGCGCCGGGCCGCACCACGCCCTTGGGGAAGGCGAAGGCGTCCTGGAAACCCTGGTTCCACAGGATCAGCCGCCCGCGCCGGTCGAACAGGACGAAGGCGTCGGACACGCTTTCGATGGCGTCGCGCAGGCGGCTCTCGGCGGCCTGGGCCTGGGCCTTGGTGCGGCGCGCCTCGGTGACGTCCAGCGCCACCCCCATCAGGCTGTCATAGCCGCCGTCGCGTTGCGGCTGGCGCGACTGGCCGCGCGCGTCGATCCAGCGCACGCCGCCGTTGCTCAGCGGCACCGGGAAGGCGGCCTCGAACACGCCGTCGGCCATGGCCTTGTCCAGGGCCTCGATCATCAGTTGGCGATAGCGCGGGTGGACCCGCTCGATCATGGCCTGGGTGGTCAGGGTGGTTCCCGTCTCCACCTCCAGCAGGGCGGCCATATAGTCGGACAGGGTCGCCTCGCCCCTGGCCAGATCCCATTCCCACACGCCGCAGCGGGCGGCCTCGACCGCGACGCGGAAACGCCGTTCGGTGTCGGCCCAACGTCGGCTGGCTCGCATCTGGCGCCAATTCTGCACTGCGATCACCACCAGCATCAGCACTACCAGCAGCAGGGGCGCCGCCAGCATCCAGGCGTCGTCCAGCCAGGCGGCGAAGGCGTCGGGCCGAGGCAGGCTCGCCACGACCGACAGGCCGGTGTCGCCGATCGGGGCGACGGCGGCGGTCCGGGGGCGGCCGTCCGGCCCCTTGGCCGCCTGATCCGGCGTCGCCGGCGCCTGACCCGACGGCAGGACGCTGAGACCGGCCTGCGCCAGCGTCGGCTTCAGGTTCGGCAGGGGCGTGCGGGCGACCAGGATATGACCGCCCGGCGTCGTCCGGCGCGTGGTCAGGCCGTCCTCCCCGATCGACAGTCCCACAGCTGCGTCCGGACCCAGGCGGGCGCCTCGCGCCGCCAGGGCGCGGCCGTTTGCGTCGGCGATCAGGAAGGCGGCCTCGGGGTCTTCCAGCCGAGCGCTGTCCAGCGCCTGCACCGGCTGGCCGGGCGTCTGGGTCAGAACGCGGGCGGCGGCGTCCAGGGCGCGATCGGTCTGGGCCGCGCGGGCCTCGACCTGGGCGGCGGCGAGCCGAGCCTCAAGCGTCAGGGTCTCCTGGCGGGCGGCCTCGACTTCACGGCTGGGACGGCTGTGCTCGCGGGCGAACAGCATGACATAGGCCGCCAGCGCCAGCGCCACAGCGAGCGCAAGGATGCGGACCCAGGGCGCAGAGCGCGCGGCCTGATGGTCCGTGGCCCGACGGCCCGGCCCGTAACTGCGGCGCTCGGTGCCCCGCAAGGGCGACCCTCCTGTGACGATTCAGCCGGGAATCTAGGCTGCGTCGCGGAATCCGTCGAGGGGTGGGATTAAGGTCGTTAAGCCTCGGCTTCGGCGCCGTCGCCGGGCTGGATGGGCGCAGGCGGCGGGGCGGCGATCTCGGTCATGCGGCGCAGGATGGCCTGGGCCTTGCGGGCCAGGCGCTGGGTCTCGGGCGGGGCGTCGTCCGGGGCCTCGGCGACCGAGGCCATCAACTCGCGCGCCAGGTCCATCAGCTCCGGCGCGCCCGCGATCAGGCGAGCCTGGAACTCGACGCGCTGCGGGTCGCGGTCGTATTCGGCGCCGGGCACGCGCCAGCCGCCCCAGTCGGCCTTGTCGGTGACGACGACGGGATAGCTGCCGGGGAAGGGGTGATGGGCGCAGTCGGCCGGATCCTGCCACTTGTTGCGCGCGCGCAGGATGCGCCAGTCGCCCAGGGCGCCGGCGGCGGGATTGCCTGAGGGAACCTGAAGCTCGGCCGCTGCGAATTCCCGGCCCAGCCCCACATCGTAGGTGATGCGGACCGGCTCGTCGAAGCCCTTGGCCCAGACAGGATTGACCTTCTCGACCTGGGCCCAGACGCCGACGCTCTCGACCCAGACCTTCTGGCCTTTCTGGAACTGGGCGCGCGCCATTCCGAACTTCCCGTGCTGAAAGAAGGGAATGATGCGGCCGCGGCCGTTATCGTCGGGTTCCGCGACGTGGTTAGCGGCGGTTAACCCTAGGGGCGGGAGATTTCTTCCAGCGCCTCGCCGGCGTAGCGTTCTTTAACCCGCGTCGAGAGGTCTCCCAGCGAAACCACGCCGACCAGGCGGCCGTCCTTGTCGACCACCGGCAGGCGGCGGATCTGGCGCGAGGACATCAGATCCAGCGCGACCTTCAGGTCGTCGTCGGCCCGCACCACCAGGGCGTCGCGCGACAGGACGTCCAGCACACGCGCCTCCGGCCCCGCGCCCGAGGCGACGGCGCGCACCACGATGTCGCGGTCGGTCAGGGCGCCGATCAGCCGGTCGCCGTCGGCCACGGGGATGAAGCCGAAATCGCCCGCCGCCATGCGCCCGGCGACGTTCTGAAGGGTGTCTTCAGGGCGGGCGACCTGCACGTCCTTGCTCATCACGTCGCGAATCTTCATGGCCATCTCCCTTGGCGCGGCCGTTGCGGCCTGGCCTTAAGGAACCCGCGCCGCCGGTCGCGGTTCCGGCGGCGCGGGGACGCTCAGGGTTCCCGACGTTCCGGCAGGCTCTGGGCGGCGCGGACCAACTGGACGAACTCAGCCCGCTCGCCGTAGGGATCGTCGCCGCGCGCGCCCTGGGCCAGATCCAGCACCCGATCCCAGCCGTAGTCGGGCGCCATCCACGGATCGCCGCGCAGCTTCTGACCGAAGGCGGCGACGGCCAGGGCCCACCGCGTGGCCTCGGGCGGAGCGTCGGTGCGCGAACGGTCGGTCAGCGGCTGCTGGATCAGCTCGGAACGCTGCTGGCCGGGCTGTTTGTAGCGCACCTGGATGAAGCCCAATTCGCCGTTCGGATCGCCGCCGCCGGTTGCGATGCGGTTGTCGGCATAGCGGCGCTCGGGAATCTGGGTCGGCCCGCCGACGGGCGTGATCTCATACAAGGCCGTGACGGAAGCGCCCGAGCCGACCTCGCCCGCGTCGACGGCGTCGTTGCTGAAGTCCTCTTCGTTCAGCAGGCGGGTTTCATAGCCGATCAGCCGCCATTCGGCGACGCGCGCCGGATTGAACTCGACCTGGATCTTCACGTCGTCGGCGATGGGAAAGGCGCCCCGGTCGAACATCGGCCCGAACAGACGACGCGCTTCTTTCAGGTCGTCGACATAGGCCGCCGTTCCGTTGCCCGCCTGGGCGATCGCCTGCATCCGGGCGTCCTGATAGTTGCCGCGTCCGAAGCCGTAGACGGACAGGTAGATGCCCGTCCTGCGCTTGTCGGCGACGTAGTCCTCCAGCCGCTTGTCGTCGGTGACGCCGACGTTGAAGTCGCCGTCGGTGAACATCAGGATGCGGTTGACCTTGTCCCGGCCGAAGCTGGCCTGGGCCTGGTCATAGGCGTTGGTCATGCCGGTGGCCCCGGCCGTGCCGCCCGAAGCCCGCAAGGAGGCGACCGCGCAGCGCAGCTTCAGCTTCTGCGTCCCGGCGGTGGGGGCCAGCGTCGTGCCGGCGCCTTCGGCGTAATAGGCCACGGCGACGCGATCCTGGGGCCGCAAGCGGTCGATGATCAGGTTCATCGACTGCTTGGCCAGATCCAGCTTGTCCGGGCTGTTCATCGAACCGGACACGTCGACCAGGAAGGTCAGGTTCAGCGGGCGGCGCTGGTTCTCGGGCAACTCATAGCCCTGCAGGCCCACATGGACGATCCGGCGACCTTCGGACCACGGCGAGGCCGTGGTGGTCGCCGTAACGGCGAAGGGCCGCGCGGCCGAGGTCGGGCGGGTGTAGCCGTAGTCGAAATAGTTGATCATCTCCTCGACCCGCACGGCGTCGCGCGGCGGAGCCCTGCCGTTGTCGATGAAGCGACGGACGTTGGCGTAGGCGGCCGTGTCCACGTCGATGGAGAAGGTCGAGACCGGCTGGTCCGCCGTGCGCTTGACCGCATTGAGCGTGGCGTCGGGATAGCGTTCGGTGTCGACGGGACGCGGCGGGGCCAGGGCGCCTGACGGAAACCGCACGATCCGCGAGCCGCTGACGACCATGCTGCTCGCTGTGGGAGACCCGGGAGGAGGAGGAGGAGGAGGAGGAGGAGGAGGAGGAGGAGGAGGAGGAGGAGCTCCGATCGGAGGCGGCGGCGGTCCGGGAACGATGACCGGCGGGCCGCTGTACTCGACTCGGTCTTGCTTCTTTGTCGCCTCGATCGGAAGGGTCACAGGCGGAGGGGGCGCGGAACGAGACGGCCGCTCAGCAGACGGCGGCGCCAGATCGAAGCCGACTGCGCGGCATGCGGCAGGACTGGGCGTTCCGTCCTCGATCGGGGGAGGCGCAGCGGTTGCGCCAACTGGGGCGGGCGCGACGGTCATGACAGCGGCGACGGCGGCGAGGATCATGCTGGGCGTGCGGTGCTTTGGATAGGCTTGGGGCATATGTCGGTCTCCTCCGTCCCTGTCGATTATCATGGAGCATGACGATGTTCGGCGAAACTGTGGCGAAGGTTCTTCGTCCTGAGCGTTTGTAGGGTCGAGTGTGGCGAAGAAGCTTCAGCGCTGCCGCCTCTCGCCATTGGGTCGTTTCATCCCCACTATGGCGATCCAGATGCAAAGGTGAGCGATGGCCGAGGCGACGACGGGACTGGAACTGGGCCATGTGGCCGCGCTGCTGGCGGCGGGCGTGGTGGCCGTGCCGATCTTCCGCAAGCTGGGGTTGGGCTCGGTGCTCGGCTATCTGGCGGCGGGCGTCGCCATCGGTCCTTTCGGGCTGGCCCTGTTCCGTGAGCCGCAGACCATCCTGCACGTCGCCGAGTTCGGCGTGGTCATCTTCCTGTTCATCATCGGCCTGGAGATGCGGCCCAAGCGGCTGTGGGGGATGCGCAGGGAGATCTTCGGCCTGGGGGCAGCCCAGGTCGGCCTGGCGGGCCTGGCCCTGACGCTGGCGGCTATGGCGGCGGGCGTGTCGGCCCCGGTGGCCTTCGTCGGGGCCATGGGCTTCGTCATGTCCTCGACCGCCGTCATCGTGCAGATGCTGGAAGAGCGCGGCGACCTGCCGACGCCCAGCGGACAGCGCGCCGTGTCCATCCTGCTGTTCGAGGATCTGGCCATCGTGCCCCTGCTGGCCATCGTCGCCCTGCTGGGCGCGTCTATGGGCCATTCGGCCGAGAGCACGACGCCCCTGTGGCAGTCGATCGGCCTTGCGCTGGCGGCCCTGGCGGGCGTGCTGGCGGTGGGGATCTACGCCATCAATCCGGTGTTCCGCTTCCTGGCCCGCAACGGCGGGCGCGAGGTGATGACGGCCGCCGCCCTGCTGGTCGTGGCGGGCACGGCCTGGATCATGGACGGGGTCGGCCTGTCGATGGCCATGGGCGCCTTCCTGGCGGGGGTGCTGCTGTCCGACTCGACCTTCCGGCATCAGCTGGAAGCGGATGTCGAGCCGTTCCGCGCCATTCTGCTGGGCCTGTTCTTCCTGTCGGTCGGCATGGCGCTGGACATCGGCGTGGTGATCAACGACTGGCGCATCGTCGTGGCGGGGCTGGCGGCCTTCATGGTGGTCAAGGCCCTGGTCATCTATGTCGTCGCCCGCGTGTTCAAGGCGCGCCACCATGAAGCGATCGAGCGCGCGGCCCTGTTCGCGCAAGGGGGCGAGTTCGCCTTCGTCCTCTACAGCGCCGCTGCGACGGCGGGAGTGATCGACGCCCAGGCGAGCGCGGCCCTGACGGCCATCGTCATCCTGTCGATGGCGCTGACGCCGCTGACGACCCTGGCGTTGAAGCGCTTCCTGCCTAAGGAGGCGGGCCTGTCGCCGGAAGACGCCGAGGGCGTGGACGCCGCCGACGGCCTGCGCGGTCAGGTGCTGATCATCGGCTTCGGCCGTTTCGCCCAGGTGGTGTCGCAGCCGCTGCTGGCGCGCGACGTGGACGTGTCGATCATCGAGAACGACGTGGAGATGATCCAGGCGGCCGGAAACTTCGGCTTCAAGGTCTACTACGGCGACGGCACGCGCCTCGACACGCTTCGGGCCTCGGGCGCGGGCAAGGCCGAGGCGGTGCTGGTCTGCGTCGACAAGCCGGAGGCCGCCGACAAGATCGTGCAACTGGTCAAGTCCGAGTTCCCCGGCGTGAAGCTGATGGTGCGGGCCTTCGACCGCGGCCATTCGCTGCGCCTGATCCAGGCGGGGGTCGATTATCAGGTGCGCGAGACCTTTGAGTCCGCCCTCCGGTTCGGCCAGGCCGTTCTGGAGGAGCTGGGCCTGCCGGAAGACGAGGTCGCCGACGTCATCGCCGACGTGCGCCGTCGCGACGAGGCGCGCCTGGACCTGGACCTGACCGGCGGGCTGAAGGCCGGGGCCGCTCTGATGCGCGGCAATATGCCGACGCCGCAGCCGACGCCCTACATCAAGCCGCACCGCGAAGGGCGTCTGGTCAATGAGGACGAGGCTCCGCCCGAGGCTGTCATCGAGCCGGCTGCACAGAAGGCGGACTGACCCGGCATGGCGAGCATCGACCTGGCCAAGCGGGCCTATGACCACGGCTGGCGCCTGGACCCCATCGTCCGCAGCCTGCTGGACACCGACTTCTACAAGCTGCTGATGCTGCAGCTGATCTGGCGCCGGTTCCGCGACGCGCCCGTGACCTTCTCGGTCATCAACCGCACGACTTCGGCGCGGCTGGCCGAGGAAGTGGACGAGGCCGAACTGCGCGCTCAACTGGACCATGCCCGGTCCCTGCGCTTCACCAACCGGGAGCTGATCTGGCTGGGCGGCAACACCTTCTACGGCGTGAAGTCGATCTTCAGCCCGGACTTCCTGGCCTGGCTGGCTGACTATCGCCTGCCGGACTACGACCTGTCGCGCGGCGCCGACGGTCAGTACCGGCTGGAGTTCTCAGGAAGCTGGGCGGACGTCACCCTGTGGGAAATTCCCGCCCTGTCGATCCTGAACGAGCTGCGTAGCCGCCGGGCCCTTCGCCGCATGGGCCGCTTCGAACTGGACATTCTCTATTCACGCGCCAAGACCAAGCTGTGGAGCAAGATCGAGCGACTGCGACAGCTGGAGCCGCTGGCCCTGTCGGACTTCGGCACGCGCCGCCGCCACGGCTTCCTGTGGCAGGGCTGGTGCGTCGAGGCGCTGAAGGAGGGACTGGGCGGCGCCTTCATCGGCACCTCCAACGTGCTGCTGGCCATGAACAACGACCTTGAGGCCATCGGCACCAACGGCCACGAACTGCCCATGGTGCTGGCCGCGATGGCGGGCGAGGATGAGGCGGCCCTGCGCGCGGCGCCCTATCGGGTGCTGGAGGAATGGCGGGCGGCCTATGACGGCAATCTGCTGATCGCCCTGCCGGACGCCTTTGGCACGCAAGCCTTCCTCGACGACGCGCCCGACTGGCTAGCCGACTGGAAGGGTTTCCGTCCCGATTCCGCCCCGCCGATCGAGGGCGGCGAGATCATCATGAAGTGGTGGGCGTCCAAGGGCCGCGACCCGCGCGAGCGCCTGCTGGTGCTGGCCGACGGGTTGGACGTCGACGGCATCGAGGCGGCCCACGCCCACTTCAAGGGCCGGGTGCGCACCAGCTTCGGCTGGGGCACAAACCTGACCAACGACTTCCGCGATTGCGCTCCGGTCGAGGCGCCGGAACTGCTGCCCCTGTCGCTGGTCTGCAAGGTGACCCAGGCGGCGGGCCGTCCGGCGGTCAAGCTGTCGGATAACGTCGAAAAGGCCACCGGCGACCGGGCCGAGATCGAACGCTATCTGCGCGTGTTCGGCGAGGCGGGACGCGGGCGTCAGGCCGTGCGCGTCTGAGACGGAACCGCTAAGCTTGGTTGGACATTTGGCTATCAGCGGCGCCGGGCGCCGCCCATAATTTCAGCGGGACACGCTTCCATGACCACCTACAACGTCGGCTACATCATCGGCAGCCTGGCCAAGGGCTCGATCAACCGCAAGCTGGCCAAGGCTCTGGTCAAGCTGGCGCCGGACAAGCTGAACATGAGCGAGATCAGCTTCGCCGACCTGCCGCTCTATTCCTACGACTACGACGCCGACTATCCGGCCGTGGCCCAGGATTTCAAGGCGGCGATCAAGCGCTCTGACGCCATCCTGATCGTTACGCCGGAGTATAATCGCTCCGTTCCCGGCGGCTTGAAGAACGCCCTGGACTGGGCCAGCCGCCCCTACGGCACCAACGTCTTCAAGAACAAGCCGACGGCGGTGATCGGCGCCTCGCCCGGCGCCATCGGCACGGCGGTGGGGCAACAAACCCTGCGCCCCATCCTCGGCTTTCTTCAGGCCCCGCAGATGAATGCGGTCGAGGCCTATATCCAGTTCAAACCGGACCTGATCGACGACGACGGAAACGTCAGCGTCCCCGGCACCGAGCAGTTCCTGCGCGACTATATGGAAGCCTTCCATCAGCACATGGCGCGGGTGCTGACCGTCCTGCCGCGCGACGCCTGAGGCGGCGTCAGGCGTCCAGCGACCAGACGCGCGTGCGCTTGACCTCCTGGTCCTCCAGTTCGCGCGTCGTCGGCACGCGGTATTCGGCCAGCAGGCTGAGGCCCTCTTTCGGGAAGTAGGTGCGGCCCGGATCGCCGACCAGCACGCTAGACCCGGCCGCGCGCGCCTGCTTCAGCCAGGCCAGCATCGCCGCGGCCATCGGCCCCTCATAGAAGACGTCCCCGGCGCAGATCAGGTCGAAGGCCGCAGGCGGGGCCTCCAGCAGGTTGTCGGCGGTGAAGGCGATCTCGACGCCGTTGGCCTCAGCGTTCGCCGCCACCGCCGCTGCGCAGAAGGGATCTATGTCGGCGGCCAGAACCGAGGCCGCGCCCGCCTTCATCGCCGCGATGCCGACGAGGCCCGAGCCCGTCGCCAGATCCAGCACGCGACGTCCCTCAACTGCCTGCGGATGGTCCAGCAGCCAGCGCGCCAGCGCCTGTCCGCCCGCCCAGGCGAAGGCCCAGAACGGCGGCGGCAGGCCCATTTCGCCCAGCTCTTCCTCTGTCAGCCGCCAGATGGGCGTGACCTCATCGGCCAGCCACAGCGAAACCTCCGGCGTGTGGGAGACGGGCTGAAGACGGGTGTTGTCGCGGATGAAACGGGCGGGGTCGGCGATCCGTCTAGTCGAGTTCACGGGCGCCCTCGATCACGGCCTGATAGACCAGCGACCGATCCGGTCCGCGCGTCATGTGCAGCAGCACCCAGGTCGAACCCTTGCGCGCCACGACCACCCGCAGCTGATCGTTGAACACGCCGTCGGCGAACCCGGCGGGCGCCACGGCGTCGCTGAGCAGGATCAGCGCCCCCATGCCCGAGCCGCAGCGGGCGATGCCGGTGCAGGAAAAGACGGTCTCATAGCCGCCCTCGCGCAACGCTTCCTCATAGTGGCGCGCCATGTCGATCGGCGCGACGGCGGGGCGGATGGCGTAGTCCAGGTGGCTGATCTGGCCCTGCAGGCGCAGGGCGTTTTCCGGGGCGCCGCTTTCAGCCACCGCGCCGGTCGGCAGGGTGATCTCAGCCACCGACAACTGGCGCCAGGCGCGGATGCGCGCGCCGTCCATGCGCGGCAGGTCTTCATAGTCGCGCGCGCCCCGGACATCCTGCTCGACGGCGGGCGGGGCAGGCGAGGCGGCCGGGGCCGCAAGGGGCGCGGCGGCCGTCAGGACGGCCAGGACGAAGGCGGGAAGGCTACGCATGACGACAAGCTAGGGGCCGCCGAAGGCGCTGGCAAGAAAGTCAGGACAGGCTGATAAAAAGTCAGGTTGACATGACATGAAGGCGGTGTAAGGTTGGCCTTACACAAAGTCAGGAGCGCCTGCCATGTTGACCCTTTCCAAACAACAGACCCCCGCCGGGCGTCGCTACGTCCTGCGGACCTTCGCCTTTATGGTCCCTTATGTGGCGATCTGCGTGGCGATGATGACCACTGACGCCTTCGACGGCGTGATGGGGCGTCCTGCGGGTTGGGTGCTGGCGGCCGCCGTGGCCGCTCCGGTTATCGGCCAGATCTGGGCGACGCTGTCGCTGATGCGGGAAAGCGATGAGTTCGTGCGCATGGTCACGGCCAAGCAGTTCATCATCGCCTCCGGCCTGGCGATGGCGGCGGCGACCTTCTGGGGATTCGGCGAGACGTTCGCCGGAGCGCCGCATCTGCCGGCCTGGCTGATCTATCCGTTGTTCTGGGCGGCCTTCGGTCTGGTTTCACCCTTCATTCAGTCGTCGAACTGATGAAGAACCGGCTGAAATTGCTGCGCGCCGAGCGCAACTGGACCCAGGAGCAGCTGGGTCAGGCGCTGGGGGTGTCGCGCCAGGCGGTCAACGCCCTGGAGACCGAGAAGCACGATCCGTCGCTCGACCTGGCCTATCGCATCGCCGCCCTGTTCGAGCGGCCGGTCGAGGACATCTTCGAGAACCCGCACGCCTGACGCGTAAAGTCAGGAAAACCTTACTCGCCTGTTTCGCTTCATCGTCGCCATCCTCGGGCCTGATCCGAGGGGCGAACCCTGCTGCGCGTTGAACCGCGGGCAGGTCCAACACGCAAAGGAAACGCCATGACCAAGATCTCCGCACCCGCCAAGACCCTGCGCGCCTTCATCCTGGCCGCCGCCGTCGGCTTCAGCGCCGCCAGCATCGTCTCCCCAGCCCAGGCCGAACCGGCCCGCGCCGAGGCGCCCGCCTTCGTCTCTGATCGGCTGTCGGTCGAGGTGATGGGGCAGGGGCCGGACGTGATCCTGATCCCCGGCTTCGCCTCCTCGCGCGAGGTGTGGCGTCCGCTGGCCCAGCGTCTGTCGGCGACGCATCGCGTCCATCTGGTGCAACTGGCCGGTTTCGCGGGCGAGGCGTGGACGCACGGCGACGGCGTCTTCATCCAGCCTGTCGTGGATGAACTGGCGCGCTATGCGGCGACGCTGGACCGGCCTGCCGTCATCGGCCATTCGATGGGCGGGCTCAGCGGTCTTCTGTTGGCGCAGCAGCGTCCCGAGGCGGTCAGCCGCGTGATGAGCGTCGACAGCCTGCCCTTCTTCAGCGCCATGTTCGGCCCGCAGGTCACGCCGCAGACGGCTAAGCCCTTCGCCGATCAGGCCGCCGCCTCCATCCTGAACGCGGACGAAGCGGCCTTTCGCATTCAGCAGGAACGCACCGCTGTCGGCATGATGCGCGACGAGGCCGGGCGCGCCGCCATGGTCGACTGGTCGATGGCCTCGAACCGCCAGGCGATGGCCTCGGCGATCCGCGAGGTGATGACGACCGACGCGCGGCCCGGCCTGGCGGCCATGACCACGCCGGTCTGGGCGGTCTACGCCTCGGACGCGGACGGCGGCGCGCCCGCCGCCATGGCCGACGCCCTGTGGAGCCGCGAATACGCCGCCCTGTCGGGCGTGACGCTGAAGCGCGTCGACGGCGCCCGGCACTTCATCATGATCGATCAGCCTGACCGGCTGGACGCCCTGGTCGACGCCTTCCTGAAGCGCGAGGACTGATCGCGGATCAGGCGGCGGGCGCCTTCAGCCGCAGGTCGTCGGTGACGTCGCCCGCCTTGGTCGGGGCGCCCGCAAACTCGCCCGCGTATTCCGGCGACAGGGCGCTCTGGAAGGCCGACAGCGGCAGGGTCAGGTAATAGGCGCCCTCGACATAGGGACCGACCGCATAGGCGTCGAGCAGGAAGGTCAGGCCGCCCGCCTTACCCGGAACCGAGCCGGGCGCCAGGGTCACGGCCACGTCCTTCAGCTTGGGGCAGGCCCACATCTCGCCGCTGGTCGAGACCGGCTCGGCGCCGGGACGCTTGGTCTTGGCGGTGTTTACCGCCTGGCACAGGGCGCGCTCCAGGCCGGTCTTGTCGGCCTTGTCGGCGAACAGTTCGGCGGCGGCGATGCGGCGGCCTTCGGTCTTGTCCCACAGCAGGCCGGTGGCGACCGTGTTCGGGTGGGCGCCGCCCGAATAGTCGAAGTCGGTCCGCATCAGGCTGAACAGGCGGCCGGTCTCGATCGGGGCGCCGTAGACGATGGTCTTCTCATAGGGCGGCATGCCCTCGGGCGATCCGGCCTCGGTGCGGTCGGCCTGGGCGCCCTCGGCGTATTCCTTCAGCTTGGCCACCTCGTCGCGGTACAGCGGGGTGTAGAGCGCCGGATAGGACAGCACGTTTTCCGGCAGGCTCAGGCTGACCTTGGCGTAGGGCGTGGCGCTGTCGTACTTCAGCGGCCCTTCGACGGCGTGGGCGGAGGCGGCCGGCGCGGCGGGCGTCTCCTTCTTCTCATTGCGTTGGCACGCGGCGAGCGAGGCCGAGACGGCGGCGGCGACGAGAAGGACGCGAAGGGGGCGCGAAGGGATCATGCCGGGCTCCTTTGGAACGGTTCGATCAGAAAGCTAGGCCGTTGAACGCGATGGCGGCCAGAAGGATCAACCCCGCATCGCGATTTGATTTGAAAAGACGCAAGGAAAGTTTCGGGTCGTCCGGCTGCAACCGCCGCACCTGCCAGACGAAATGCAGGGCGTAGAGCGCCAGACCGACATAGAAGACCGGCCCCAGGCCCGCGACGTAGCCCGCCGCGCCCGCCAGGGCCACGGCCAGGACGTAAAAGACGGCCACGCCTTCCTTCACCTTGCCGCCCAACGCCCGCGCCGAGGACTTCACCCCGGCCATGACGTCGTCCTCGATGTCCTGAAGCGCGTAGATGGTGTCGTAGCCCAGGGTCCAGAAGATCCCGCCCGCGTAGAGCAGCCCCGCTGACAGGGCGAGGTTCCCCGTGCGGTTCAGGCCCTCGGCTATCCAGTAGCTGTCCCCGCTGGCCTTCACGCTTAGGACATAGAGCCAGCCGAGCGCGAACAGGCCTCCTGTCGCCGCCGCGAAGCCCAACAGGGCGCCCCAGTTGAAGGTCAGGCCCAGCCACGCCTGCGGCCACCAGGTGATGCGCTTCATGAAGGGATAAGCCGCCACCAGCCCCAGCGACAGGGCGCCCAGCAGCACCGACGTCAGGTTCATCGTCAGCAGGATGCACAGGCTGATGAGGCTGAGGCCGCCGACGAAGGCCCAGGCCTGTTTGACGCTGATCTGGCCCGCCGGAATGGGGCGCAGGGCCGTGCGGGCCACCTGAGCGTCGAAGTCGCGGTCGACGATGTCGTTCACCGCACAGCCCGCCCCGCGCATCAGGGCCGCGCCGACGGCGAAGCCGACGACCAGCCACAGCTCATAGCCGCCGAACGGTCGGTCATACTGGTTCAGCGCCAGCATGATCCCTTGCCAGCCGGGCAGCAGCAACAGCCACGTCCCGATCGGCCGGTCGAAGCGGCCCAGCTTCAGCCAGGGCTTCAGCCGCTCGGGCGCATGGCGGTCGACCCAGTTCTGGCCGGCGGCGTCGGGAAGCGGGGCTGTGTTCATGCGGACCGTCTTAGCCCTCCATGCGGCGCCGGGTGAAGGGGGCGCGTCGGATCGCAGTTTCATGAAGTTTCTTGCCGGAGCCGGACCGGGGGTGGACAGGGGGCGCCCTATCCGTCACTTGGCGCGAATGGCTCGCAGCTCCATCCCCCGCAGCGTCTGGATTCTGGGCCTCGTCAGCCTGCTGATGGATGTCTCGTCGGAGATGATCCAGACGCTTCTGCCCATCTATCTGGTGGTGGGGCTGGGCGCTTCGGCGGTGATGATCGGTCTGATCGAAGGCTTTTCCGTCGTCGTGGCGACGGCGGTGAAGTTCCTGTCGGGCTTCTGGTCCGACCGCATTGCGCGGCCCAAATGGCTGGCGGTGGCGGGCTATGGGCTGGCGGCCCTGTCCAAGCCGATCTTCCCTCTGGCGGCCTCGGTCGAGGGGGTGCTGCTGGCCAAGGGGGTGGACCGGATCGGCAAGGGCGTCCGCACCGCCCCGCGCGACGCCCTGGTCGCCGCCGTGACGCCGCCGGACATTCGCGGCCGCGCCTTCGGCCTGAGAAAGTCGCTGGATACGGTCGGCGGTTTCGTCGGCCCGCTGCTGGCGATCGGGCTGATGGTGGTGCTGGCGAACGATATCAAGGCGGTGTTCTGGCTGGCCTCCATCCCGGCCTTCCTGGCCGTGGCCCTGCTGGTCGGCGGCGTGTCTGATCCGCCGCGCCCGGACGAGGGCGCCAGGAAGCCGCCCAGCCTGAAGGGGGCGCTGCGTCTGGACGCCGCCACCTGGACCATGATCGCCCTGACGGCGGTGATCGGCCTGGCGCGGTTCAGCGAGTCCTTCCTGCTGATGAAGGGGCTGGACGTCGGCGTCCCCGCCGCCTTCGCGCCGGCGGCCATCGTCCTGCTGCACCTGGTGTTCGGCCTGGCCGCCTTCCCGGTGGGGGCGCTGTCGGACCGCATCGGCCGCACCTCCCTGCTGCTGCTCAGCCTGGTCTTCCTGGCCGCCGCCGACGTGGCGCTGGCGCTGGCGAGCGATCAGGTCGTCTTCTATCTGGGCGTGGCCCTGTGGGGCCTGCACATGGGCTTTTCCCAGGGCCTGCTGATGACCCTGATCGCTGATGCGGCGCCCGCTCACCTGCGCGGCTCAGCGTTCGGCCTGTTCGCGCTGATCTCGGGCCTGATCGCCTTGGCGGGCAATGTGGCGGCGGGCCTGCTGTGGGACGGCTTCGGCCCGCAGGCGACCTTTGCGGTCGGCGCGGTGTTGAGCCTCGTCTGCGCCCTGGGCGTCGCCGGGTGGATGCGGCTTCAGGCGGCGCGCAGCCGTTCCAGCGCCTCGGAGTAACGACGCGACAGCGGGGCCTCCAGCGCGCCCAGCTCCACGGTCCAGTCGCCTGACCCTTCAGGCCGCAGGCCGGTCATTCGCGCGGCGTTGACCAGCCAGCCCCGGTGCGTCCGCACGAAGCCGAAGCGCGCCAGCTCGCCCTCGACCGCCGCCAGGGTGACGCGCATCAGGGGCCTGCGCCCGTCGGCCAGGACGAACTCGACGTAGTTGCCCGCCGAGGTCGCGGCCAGAATGTCGCCCAGCGGCGCCCGGATCAGCCGCGTCCCGTCGCGGATGTCGAAGCTGACGGGCCGCAGCGGCGTCTCGCGCGCCTCGCGCAGGCTGCGCACGCCCCAGAAGACGCCGATGAACAGGGCGTAGCTCAGCATGTCCTTACGCAGTTCATAGACGAAGCGCTCGATAGGCGGGCCATAGTCATAGACCTCGCCCAGCAGGGCGTAGACGCCATGCCGCATCGCCACCATCAGCACGACGTGCAGCAGGCTGTAGAGGCAGGCGGCGCCCAGATGCACGGCCAGAAACCGTCCTCGCGCCCGCCAGCCTTCGTGCAGCAGCGATGGCGGCGCCGCGTCCGCCGCCCGCCACGGCAGCCAGATCAACAGCATCAGCGCCAGCGCGCTGGACCCCTCCCACAGCCACGGGGCCCAGGGGCGCAGGCCTGGCCAGTCGGCCAGCACGGTCAGGGCGTTGACCACCAGAAACGCCAGGGTGACGGCGAGCAGGATCGAACCCCCGGCCAGCAGGTCGCGCCGGTCCGCCCCGTTCGTCCCGACAGGCGCGCCGCTCGTCCCGGCGCTCCGCGATCCGGCCCCGGCGTCTGACCGGACGGCCCCTATGCCTTGCCGGGCGCGGGGCGGCGGAGGCACGGCCGATGGCGTCGTTTCCGTCATTTCAGGTCGCCCATGTCGTCAGAACCCCTCGCACCCGAACCCCTCGCAGCGATGCGCCGCCATGACCTGGACTGGATCCGGGTCGGGGCCTTCATGCTGCTGATCCTCTATCACGTCGGCATGTTCTACGTGCCTTGGGACTGGCATGTGAACAGCCCGCAGCCGGTCGAATGGCTGGAGCCGGTGATGCAACTGACCAATCCCTGGCGGCTGACCCTGCTGTTTCTGGTCTCGGGCGCCGCGACCCGGTTCCTGTTCGACAGCTTCCAGCGCGAAGGGAAGGGCGCCGCGCGCCGTTTCGCGGGGTCGCGCAGCTGGCGCCTGCTGCCGCCGCTGCTGTTTGCCATGTTCGTGATCGTGCCGCCGCAGTCCTATTACGAAGTGGTCGAGGCGGCGCAGGGACTGGGCGTGGTCGATCCGGCGCGCTCGCCCTGGCTGGCGGACTTCTGGCTGAAGTACGCTACAGCGTCCGGCGGCTGGTGCGACGCCGACGGCTGCCTGACCACGCCGACGTGGAACCACATGTGGTTCGTGGCCTATCTGTTCGTCTACAGTCTGGTGCTGGCGGGGCTGCTGGCGTTCGGACGCGGCTGGCTGCCTATGATCCAGTCCGGGCTGGAGCGCGCCTTGAAGGGCTGGGGTCTGCTGATCTGGCCGGTGCTGTGGCTGTTCGTTCTGCGCTGGACGCTGGCGCGGATCTTCCCGACGACCCACGCCCTGACCGACGACTGGTACAACCACGCGGTGTCGTTCAGCGCCTTCCTGTTCGGCTTTCTCAGCGTGCGCTCGGCGGTGCTGAAGGCGGCCTATGAGCGGCTGCGGCGACCGGCGCTGATCTTGGGTCTGTGCGCCTGGGCGGGATGGGCCGTCTATGCCTGGACCTATCGCGACGCGGGAACGCCGCCCGAAGCGCTGAGAGCCGCCATGCGCCTCGTCTATGCGCTGGATCAGTGGGCCTTCATCGCCGCCGTGCTGGGCTATGGCGCGCGCTATCTGAACCGGGGCGGGCCGTGGCTGCGCTATCTGACGGGTGGAGTCTTCTGCTTCTACATCGTGCACCAGACGATCACCGTGGTCGCGGCCTACCACCTGTCGAAGCTGGCTCTGCCGCAGGGGCTGGAGGCGGGGCTGCTGATCGCCGTCACCTTCGGCGGCTGCTGGGCCGCCTATGAGGTCGCGCGCCGCCTGGGACCGCTGGGCCTGCTGCTGGGCGTGAAGACCCCGCTTGCGCGCCGGGATCGTCCCGCTAGGCTCGATCGCCAGAAACAGCAGCCGGTCGGACAAGACGGATGACGATACGCACGAAGCCCCCATTTCCCTGGTTGCTGGCCCTGACCTGGCTGGTGCTGCTGGGCGCGGCCGTCGGGGGCTTCCTGACCGGCGAGTTCAGCGTCACCTTCGTCGGCGCCGGGACGTTTCTGCTGACCCTGATTCCGTTCTGGCTGGCGCCGCGCATCGGGCTGAACCTGCCGATCGGCTTCGTCACCGCCATCGCCGTCTTCCTGTGCGCCACCCTGTTCCTGGGCGAGATGGGCGACTTCTACGAGCGTTACTGGTGGTGGGACGTGGTGTTGCACGGCGGTTCGGCCGTGGCCTTCGGCCTGGTCGGCGCCCTGTTGATGCTGATGCTGGTGCAGGGCCGCCAGTTGAAGGCCGCGCCCCTGACGGTGGCCTTCTTCGCCTTCTGCTTCGCCGTGACCATCGGCGCCCTGTGGGAGATCTGGGAGTTCATGCTGGACCAGGTGTTCGGCCTCAACACCCAGAAGTCCGGCCTGGTCGACACCATGTGGGATCTGATCGTTGATTCCATCGGCGCCCTGATCGGGGCGGGCGCCGGTTGGGCCTATCTGAAGGGGCGCCAGGGCGGGCCGCTGGTGCGGGCCATGCGCGCTTTCGTCGACAAGAATCGGCGGCTGTTCGGCGGCTAGGCGGTCAGGTTTCGCCGGGGTGTCGTCCCGCGCGTTGGGGCAGCAACAGAATAAGCGCCACGATCGCCGCCGCCAGAACAGCCGACGCCAGCGGGCGGCTCAGAGCCAGGCCGCCGTGGTCCAATGGTTTGTCCAGGAAGTCTCCGACCGTGGCGCCCAGCGGCCGGGTCAGGATGAAGGCGGCCCAGAACAGGAAGATCTGGTTCGCCCTGGTCCAGAAGTAGAGACCGGCCACGACGGCCAGCAGGGCGCTGAATACGAAGGCGGCGCCGACATAGCCCAAGCCGCCGCTGTCCGCGGTCCAGTCGCCGAGCGCGGTTCCGAGCGTCTGTGAAAAGGTGATGGTCAGCCAGTAGAAGGCCTCAGCGCGAGGGGTGGTGATCGTGTCTGAAGAGATGGATCCCGTGCTCAAACGCCAGGCGGCCAGAGAGGCCAGGACGCAGGCCAGCAGCAGCAGCGATCCGCCCGTATAGCCGATGCCTAGAGAACGGGTGGCGAAATCCGCCAGGGCGGTTCCCGCGGTGGTCGAAGCGATGATGGTCGCCCAATAGAGGAGGGGGCGGAATCGTTTCGCCGTGATCTGACGCCAGACCAGAACGACCAGCACGCTCATGAAGACGCCTGTTCCGGCTAGGTAGCCCAGCTTCATCGTCATGGTGACTGTGTCGCCGGCGGTCTCGCCTAGCGTGGTCGCCAGAATCTTGATGATCCAGAACCCCAGGGTGACAGCGGGGACTTTACTGAGGGCCTGACGTTCTTGCTCCGTCATGGTCCGTCTCCTCATGGTGTGAGGCGGTCTACTTCGCCAGCCGCCCTTGCGCCTCGTCGCCAGGGAAGACCACGTCCGGGTCCGGCTCGCGGCACTCAAGGCCGGGTCGGTCGAGGCGGCGCAGGACATGGCGCAGGATGTTCAGCCGCGCCGTCTTCTTCTGATCCGTCGCCACCACGGTCCAGGGCGCATAGTCCAGATGCGTGCGCTTCAGCATCTCGTCGCGGGCGGCGGAATAGGCGCTCCAGCGGGCCTGGGCCTCGGCGTCCAGGGACGAGACCTTGAACCGCTTCAGCGGGTGGTCGACGCGCTCCTCCAGGCGGCGGGCCTGTTCGTCGCGGCTGATGTCCAGCCACAGCTTGATCAGGATGACGCCCGACTGGGTCAGCATCCGCTCGAAATGCGGGGCGTCGTGCAGGAAGCGCTCATGCTGCTCGGGCGTGCAGAAGCCCATGACCGCCTCGACCCCGGCCCGATTGTACCAGGAGCGGTTGAAGATCACGATCTCGCCCGCCGCCGGCAGATGGGCGGCGTAGCGCTGGAAATACCATTGCGTCGTTTCGCGCTCGGTCGGCTTGGGCAGGGCGACGACGCGCGTCTGCCGCGGGGCCATGTATTCGGTCATCCGCTTGATCGCCCCGTCCTTGCCGGCGGCGTCGCGCCCCTCGAAGACGATGACGACCTTCAGCCCCTGTTCGATGGCCCAGGCCTGGGTCTCGACCATCTGGATCTGCAGGGCTTCCAGGATGTCGGCGTAGTCGTCCTTGGCCATGGGCGTGTCCTTGTGTCGCGATCGACCAACCTTGCGGCGAATTCACTGGCGTCGCCAGCCTTGCTGTTCAGGGTGCAACGCAAAAGGAGCCGAAAATGATCAATCGTCGTCATGTCCTGGCCGTCGGCGCCGCGGCCGCAGTCGCGCCATCGGCGGCGCGCGCCCAAGGCGAAGGAGCGTTCGACGCCGCCCTGACGACGGCCTTCGACGGGGTCAAGCCGATCGCCCTGGCGGGCGGGGTCGTGACGGCCCAAGGACTGACCTGGTCCGGCGTGCGCGGCGTGCGGCGCGCGGGAGGGGACGATCCGGCGACGACGGACGACCGTTGGCACCTGGGCTCCAACACCAAGGCGATGACGGCGGCGCTGTTCGCCCGCCTGGTCGAGCAGGGACGGGCGCGCTGGGCCATGCCGCTGGCCGAAGCCTTTCCCGACCTGACGATCGACGCGGGCTGGGACGGCGCGACGCTGGACGACTTCATGACCCACACGGCGGGGCTGAAGGACGAGGCGGTCATGGGCATGGCCTGGCTGATGACCGCCCGCGCCGACCCTCAATCCCTGCCCGCACAGCGCCGCGCCATCGTCGAGAAGGCGCTGGCCGCCCCGCCGTCCGGCGCGCGCAGGACGTTCGCCTATGGCAACGCCAACTATGTGCTGGTCGGAGCGGCGATCGAGGTCGTCACCGGCGGCTCGTGGGAAGAGGCCATGCAGGCCGAGGTGTTCGGCCCTCTAGGCCTGGCCTCGGCGGGGTTCGGCGCGCCGGCTGGAAGCGACAACGCCTGGGGGCACCGCCGCATGGGCGAGACGGCCGTGTCGATGGACCCAGTCGATCCGGGTTCGGACAATCCTCTGGCGCTCGGCCCGGCGGGCACGGTTCACATGACGGCGGCCGACTACGCCCGCTTTCTACAGGTCTTCCTGACCGAAGGCGGCGGCTGGCTGAAACCGGAGACGGTGCGGCTTCTCGTCACGCCGGGCGAAGGGCGCAACTACGCCTATGGCTGGATCGTCCTGCCGCCCCAGCCGTGGGCCAAGGGGCTCGTAATCGCGCATGAGGGCTCGAACACCCTGTGGCACGCCATCGCCCTGGTCGATCCGGCGGGCGGCCGGGCCGTCTTCGGCCTGTCCAACGACGGCGGGCGCGGCGGCCCGGCCTGTCAGGCCATGGCTATGGAAATGCTGGGTATCTGAGCCCGCTATAGCCGCTTCTGCGCTTCTGGAGCGGCGTT
Source organism: Brevundimonas sp. RM1 (assembly GCF_052907225.1). NCBI lineage: Bacteria > Pseudomonadati > Pseudomonadota > Alphaproteobacteria > Caulobacterales > Caulobacteraceae > Brevundimonas > Brevundimonas sp. RM1. The sequence goes on along the minus strand of NZ_JBRERY010000008.1, from coordinate 77,896 downwards.
TCTTCGGTGTTTGCACGGGGCGGAACGTCGTCTGTTCGGCCATGTGCAGTCGTCGGACCTCATCACTGCGCGTCGGTGCGTGGTCGGTTGGGCGCCAAGAAGCGCAAGCTGCGCGCGTCGCGGCGAAATTAACTGTAAAGCCTGTCGGCTCGGTTTCGCTTTACAGTTGACCGCTGTGGATAGTCGGGTGACAACATCGCCGCAGTCCGGATTTCACGTGGGGTCCAAACCCGCGTCTTGCTCCTTCGCCTGAACGAGCTTGTCCAGATGGGCTGACGGGCGATCCTGCTAGGACGTCCGCCTGGAAAAGCGCGTTTACGGAGACGCAATATGGCGACCGGCACGGTCAAGTGGTTCAACCCCACGAAGGGCTTCGGCTTCATTCAACCCGACACGGGCGGCGCGGACGTTTTCGTCCACATCACCGCCGTGCAAAAGGCGGGTCTGGTGGGTCTCGATGACAACGCCAAGGTCGAGTACGAGCTGGAAACCCAGCGCGGCAAGACTTCGGCCGTGGATCTCAAGCTCCTCTAAGGCCTTACGGACCTTCTGGTTCGTGAAAAGAAGAAGACGCGGAGGGCGACCTCCGCGTCTTTTTTTGTCGCGCCTCGCAGGGATCGACCCTGGGCGCCGATGGTTGTCTCTCGAAACGGGAGAAACACCATGCTCAAGGACAAGAACTCTTCGGCCATCGTGGCGGTGAAGGATCTGGAGCGCGCCAGGGCCTTCTATTCCGACGTGCTGGGTCTGAACCTGGCGGACACCGGCATGGACGGGGTGCTGGGCTATCGCACCGGGAACACCTGGCTGACGGTCTACCGCTCGGACTTCGCCGGGACGAACCAGGCCAACGCCGTGACCTGGGACGTGGGCGTCGAGGTGGACGACATCGTCGCCGATCTCAAGACCAAGGGCGTCGTCTTTGAACGCTATGACGGCATGGCGCATGACGGCGACGTCCATGTCGCCGGGCCGCTGCGTCTGGCCTGGTTCAAGGATCCGGACGGCAACATCCTGCACCTGGTCGGCGGCGCGGGCGGGGCCTAGCCCTCCAGAGAGACGACCGGCTGGCTGACGGCGGCGCCCTTGCCGCGCGCCTTCAGCCAGGCGCGGATGCGGTTCTGGATCGGCTGGTCGATCAGATAGTGCAGGCCGAAGGCGAAGACGAAGGCCGCCAGCACGCCCAGAGCCCACAGGCCCCAGCGCCAGGCTTCGCCCAGCGCCAGCTTGTCGGCGAAGGCCTCGGCCAGGCCGAACCAGGCGATGCGCACGACCTCGTTCGAGATGAACATGGAGAAGGAGACCATGGCCGCCGCCTCGACCAGCTTCGACGGCCGCTTGGTCGGCACGGCGCCCGCCGCCAGGATGATGATGGAGATGAAGACCAGCGACAGAAGGGCGTTCTTGTCGAAATACTGGGCCACAGCCAGGCCGACGGCGGCCAGCACCCCGGCCCAGCCGGCGATGCGGGCGTTGATCCACACGCCTTGCGCGAACCAGGCCAGCCCCATGCCCAGGATGAACAGGGGCAGGGCGCGCCAGATGCCCAGGTTCAGCGGCATCTGATAGACGGGATATTTCAGGATCGCCCAGCTCAGTTCATTGGCGGCCAGATAGCCGACGACGACCAGGATCAGCGCCGTCCACGGCCCGATCCGGCTGAGACCCCGCAGCACGAAGGGGAAGGCGACGTAGCAGCCCAGCAGGGCCGAGATCGACCAGGTCGGGGCGTTCCAGCCCAGGCCGCCGTGCACGCCGAACGACTGCACCAGGGCCGCCTGGGCGGGAAGCTGATCCCAGGCGAACCACTCGGGATGGCTGGGCGGCATGCCCGCGGCGGTCGCCGCCAGCACCAGCGCCACCAGCAGGCCCAGCACGATCAGATGCGCCGGATAGACCCTCAAGGCCCGCTTTATGAAGAAGTCGGTCTTGGACATCCGGCCCGAGCCGACCGCGCGGCCATAGACCCGCATCAGCACGTATCCGCTGTCGATCAGGAAGAAGTTGGTCAGCAGGAAGCCGCCGCGCTCGAACACGGGATGCAGTCCTTCGGCCAGGGGGACGGGCGCCGACATCTGGAAGTGATGCAGGATGATCAGGGCGGCCACGATGAAACGCAGCGCGTCCAGCCAGCCTCCGCGCATGATTGGCGGCGGTTCATTCCGGGACGAAAATACAGCCTGCAGCATCACGACCCCCTTGTTCGAATGCTGTTACGCAAGAACGGGGCCGTTGCCCTCCTTCTCACGGGGAGAAGGAGGGCAGGATCTCTTATCCTCGCACCAGACGCAGGAATTCCTCGCGTGTGCGCGGGTCTTCGCGGACGGCGCCCAGCAGGCAGCTGGTCGACAGGCTGGCGCCGGGGACGTCGACGCCGCGCATGGTCATGCAGCTGTGCTCGGCTTCGATGACCACGCCGACGCCGTGGGGGCGCAGCACGTCCTGGATGGCGTTGGCGATCTCGGACGTCATCTTCTCCTGAATCTGCAGGCGCCGGGCGTAGCCGCGCACCACGCGGGCCAGCTTGGAGATGCCGACGACCCGGTCGGTCGGCAGATAGGCGACGTGCGCCTTACCCACCACCGGCAGCATGTGATGCTCGCAGAAGCTGACGAAGCGGATGTCCTTCAGGACCACCAGCTCGTCGTAGCCGCCGACCTCCTCGAAGGTCTTCTCCAGATAGTCGCGCGGTTCGACTTCATAGCCCTGGAACAGCTCGCGATAGGACTTGGCCACGCGCTTAGGCGTCTCGATCAGGCCTTCGCGTGCAGGATTGTCGCCGGCCCAGCGGATCAGGGTGCGGACGGCGGCTTCGGCTTCTTCCTGGGAAACGGCGGGGGAGGAGGGGGTCTGGTCGCTCATGACAGGCTGCATACCTCCCCTGCACAGGTTTTGGAAACGGCGCCGCTGTTTAAAACGGCTTCTGCCCCGATCAGGGCAGGCGGACCAGTTCGACGCGGCGATTGCGGGCGCGGCCCTCGTCGCTGGCGTTGTCGGCCACCGGCTTGTCGGCGCCGAAGCCCTTGGCCTCGACCACCGCCATCGAGCCTTGCGCGCTGCCGACATACAGGTGAACCCAGACCGTGCGGTCCGCCTGACGGATCACCCAGGTCTGCGACGGACCGTTATAGATGTCGCCGATGCCGTTCAGGGCCGCCATCTGCACCGCCTCGGGCAGGGCGTGGGCGGCGTCGCTGGGAATCTGGCCGTCAAAGATGCGAACGGCGCCCGCCTCTTTCAGCGCGTGCTCCATGTTTCGCAGAAGCTCCAGCCGCGAAAAGCTCTTGCCGGTGTCGTTGGTGATCTGGCTCTGATGAACCCGGCCTTCGATCATTTCGAACCGGGCGCCGGTCCAGAAGGGGAAGTCGGCGAAGTCGTGCGCCTCGCTGTTCTGCGGCTTGTAGCCCTCGGGCAGGCGCAAATAGGGGAAGTCGCCCAGGCTGGCGGTCGACAGGGCCACGCTGTTCACGTCGAAGGGACCGGCGGCGGCCGAGGCGCCCTCGGCCGGAGCCGTCGCCGTTTCAGTCTGTTCCGGCGCCTTGTTGTCGCACGCGGCGACCTGCAAGGCCGAGGTCGCGACCATCAGGACAGAGGCGAGACGCAGGAACGGTTTCATGAGGCATCCTTCAGGCGTTGATCGGGGGGAGGGTGAAAACGTTCGTCTAGTCGCCGCTGTTGTCAATCGAATGAACCGGCATCGACCGGAACATCGGTCTCATTGCATCGTCCTAACGTCGCGTTAACCATCCTGTCGGCATTTTCTGCCCACTGTCCCGTGCTTGTGTTCGGGGCGCTTCGGGGATCGGCGATGAGCGGCGCGGAAGTTCTGGATGTGGGTCGCGACGCCCTGTGGCTGACGATCCAGCTGTGCCTGCCGGCCCTGATCGTGGCCCTGGTGGTCGGCGTGGCCATCGGCCTGTTCCAGGCCCTGACCCAGATCCAGGAGCAGACCCTGGTCTATGCGCCCAAGATCATCGCCATCTTCGTGTCCCTGCTGCTGTTCTTGCCGCTGATGGGCGCCCTGCTGGGCGGCTTCATGCGCGAGATCGCCGCCCGCATCGCGGGCATGTAGGGCGAGGCTGTAGGGCAGGGACATGGAGCCTTACGCCACGGCGGAACAGGTCTGGGCCGGGGGGCTGATTTTCGCGCGCGTCGGCGCGATCCTGATGCTGTTGCCGGGCTTCGGCGAATCCTATGTGCCGCCGCGGGTGCGCCTGTCGTTGGCCCTGGTGCTGTCGCTGGCGCTGTGGCCCATCGTGGGCGCCAGTCTGCCGGCCCTGCCCGCGACCCTGGGCGCCACCGTCGGCTGGGTGATGCGCGAGGTGCTGACCGGCCTGGCCATCGGCGCCATCCTGCGCAGCTTCATGACCGCCCTGACCACGGCGGGCGAGATCGTCTCCCTGCAGACGACGCTGGGCTTCTCCCAGACCGCCAACCCGCTGCAGGCCCAGCCGGGCACGACCCTGTCGGCCTTTCTGATGCTGCTGGGCGTGACTCTGGTGTTCGCCACCAACACCCATCACCTGTTCATCGGCGGCATGGTCGGATCGTATGAGGCCATCGCCCCGGCCAAGCCGCTGATCGTGTCAGACTTCACCCAGATGGCGGTGAAGACCTTGAGCCAGAGCTTCATGCTGGGGGTGCAGCTGGCGGCGCCGGTGCTGGTCTTCGCCCTGATCTTCAACCTGGCCTCGGGCCTGGTGGCGCGGGTCATGCCCAGCTTCCAGGTCTATTTCGCCGCCGCGCCTTTGAGCGTCATCCTGGGCCTGTCGGTGTTCACGCTCAGCCTGGGCGTGGTGGGGACCGTCTTCATCGACCGCTACCGTTCGGTGGCGGCCTTCTTCACGGGAGGCGCCGTTGGCTGACGGCCCCGATCCCGAGTCGAAAACAGAAGACGCCACCCCGCGAAAACTCGAAGAGGCGCGGAAGAAGGGCGACGTCGCCAAGTCGCCGGACGTGGCGGCGGCCCTGTCTCTGGCTGGGGCGGCCGGCGTGCTGCTGGCGGGCGGCGGCTGGTTCTCGACCCGGATCGCCGAAGCGCTGACGCCCTTCCTGGCCCAGCCGCACGCCATGATCGGCGGGCTGGAGGCGGGCGGAGGCGTCGAGATCGGCATGCACGCCGTCTGGGCGGCGGCGCCGTTCCTGGCGGCTCTGATGTTCGCGGTCATCCTGGGCGGGGTCGGCGGCAATCTGGCTCAGTCGGGCCTCATCTTCACCGCCGACAAGGTCAAGCCGAAGTGGTCCAAGGTGAATCCGCTGGAGGGCTTCAAGCGCATCTTCGGCCCGGACGGCCTGGTGCAGTTCCTCAAGACCTTCATCAAGCTGGTCGCCATCGGCGCCGTCTGCTGGTGGGTGCTGAAGCCTCACGCGCGCGAGCTCGAGAACCTGGCCGCCATGAGCCCGGCGATGATCCTGCCGTTCGCGCGCGATCTGGCGCTGGCGCTGATGCTGTCGGCCCTGGTCTTCCTGTCGCTGACGGCGGGGGCTGACTATCTGTGGCAGCGGATGCGCTTCGCCAAGCGGATGCGGATGACCAAGGAAGAGCTGAAGGAAGACTTCAAACAGTCCGACGGCGACCCGCACGTCAAGGCCAAGCTGCGTCAGATCCGCATGCAGCGCGGCCGCCAGCGGATGATGCAGGCTGTGCCGGACGCCACCGTCATCATCACCAACCCGACCCACTATTCGGTCGCCCTGCGTTATGAGCCGGACAAGGGCGACGGCGCGCCGGTCTGCGTCGCCAAGGGCGTGGACGCCCTGGCCTTGCGCATCCGCGAGGTGGCCAGGGAGCACAAGGTGCCCATCGTCGAGAACGTGCCTCTGGCCCGCGCCCTCTATGCGGCGGTCGAGGTGGACGGCGTCATCCCGCGCGAACATTTCGAGGCGGCCGCCAAGGTCATCGGCTTCGTCATGCAGCAAAGGAAGCGGCGATGAAGGCGACGGCGGAGGAACGGCGTATGCTGACGAACCCTGATTCGCGCGGGCGAGACGCCATGACCATTTCCCGACCGCAAGACCGCCAGAAGACCAGCATCGCGGGCCGCCCGCGCTTCGATCCGTGGCTGGTCGTGATGGCGGTCGGCTTCGCCCTGGCGATCGCGGCCATCGCCTATCCGGCGTTCCGGGCCAGCGCCTTCACCGCGCCGGGGCTGATCCTGATCTTCGCAGCGGGGGCGACGGCGCTGATCTGGCTGTCGGCGTTCGGCCGGTCAGAGCGTCGCTCGCCTTCAGGCGATACGGCGGTCGAGATGCTGGACGCCATGGCCGAGCCCGCCGCCCTGGTGCAGCCGTCAGGCCAGGTGCTGGCCTATAACGCCGCCTGGGCCGAGGAGAACGGGACCGTCACCACCCTGCCCAGAGCCGGCAAGGGGGGCGGTAAGTCCGCCCAGGCCCTCTACATGGCCTTCGCCCAGGCGCGCGAGGGGCATCAGGGCCGCGCCATCGTCCAGATCGGCGCGCGCGAGATCGAGGTGCTGATCGGTCAGGCGGGGCAGGGGCGCTTCCTCGTCCGCGCCGCGCCGGAGGCCGTCCTGCCGCTGGCGCCGTCCGCGCCCGCCGCGCCCCAGCCCGCCGCCCCGACCGGCGAGGCGCGGGCCATGGCCGCCGGCGCGCCGTTCGGCTCGGCCGTCATCGGCGGCGAAGACCTGTTCGCGGGCCGGGTCGAGGAGCCGAACGCGGCCCTGGCCCTGCTGACCGGCCCGGCGGCCTCGGGCGACGCCGCCTTCGGCCATCTGTTCGACCCGGCGGGCGTGGCCGAGGCCAGAGCCAAGCTGGAGGCCGGGTCGTCCGGCCCGATCGAGCTGATCGCCCGCGCCCACCCTGATCGCCAGCTGCACCTCTATGTCGCGCCCGAGGGCGACCGGCGCCGCGTCTGGCTGTTCGACGTGGCGGCGCAGAAGTCGATGGAGCTGCAGCTGTCGCAGGCCCAGAAGATGCAGGCCGTGGGCCAACTGGCGGGCGGGGTGGCGCACGACTTCAACAACCTGCTGACGGCGATCCAACTGCAGCTGTCGGGCCTGCTGGAGCGCCACCCGGTCGGCGATCCCTCCTATGAAGGGCTGAACGAGATCCGCCAGACCGCCATCCGCGCCGCCGATCTGGTGCGCAAGCTGCTGGCCTTCTCGCGCAAGTCGACCGTGCGGCGCGAGCGGCTGGACCTTGGCGAGCTGGTCGGCGAGTTCGCCGTCCTGCTGCGCCGCCTGCTGCGCGAGGACGTGCGGCTGGAGACCGACTACGGCCGCGACCTGCCGCTGGTGCTGGCCGACAAGAGCCAGCTGGAGACGGCGGTGATGAACCTGGCAGTCAACGCCCGAGACGCCATGCGCGGCGTGGTCGAACCCGGCGCCGGCGTGGTCACCATCAAGACCCGCCGTCTGACCGGCGCTCAGGCCCGCGACATGGGTTGGCGCGAGGCGACGGACGAAGTCGCCCTGATCGAGGTGTCGGACACCGGCCCCGGCGTGCCGACGGCCCTGCTGGACAAGATTTTCGAGCCTTTCTTCACCACCAAGGCGGTGAACGAGGGGACGGGCATGGGTCTGGCCACCGTCTACGGCATCGCTCAGCAGGCGGGCGGCCACATCACCGTCGCCAATCTGGACGGCGCCGGCGCCGCCTTCCGCATCTTCCTGCCCGCCGCCACGGCTGAGGAACTGGTCGAGGCCCCCGTGGTCGAGAAGGTCGTCAAGGCGCCGCGCGACCTGTCAGGCGCGGGCCGCATCCTGTTCGTCGAGGATGAGGCCGCCGTGCGCGGCATCGCCGCCCGCCTGCTGCGCCAGCGCGGCTATGAGGTGATCGAGGCCGCCGACGGCGAGGAGGCCCTGATCCTGGCCGAGGAGTGGGCGGGCCAGATCGACATGCTGATCTCGGACGTCATCATGCCGGGGCTGGACGGGCCTTCGCTGCTCAGGAAGGCGCGGCCCTTCCTCGGCGACGCCCCGGTGATGTTCATTTCGGGCTACGCCGAAAGCGACTTTTCGGACCTGTTGCAGGACGAGGTCGGGGTGTCCTTCCTGCCCAAGCCGCTGGACATCAAGACTCTGGCAGAGCGCGTGAAGCAGGAACTGCACGCAGGTTGACGACCGGCGAGGGCGTCAGGCCCTCATGTCCAGCCGTTCCTCCGGCGACCAACGGCGTTCTCGCGCCGCCTCATGTAGGGTGTCGGCGAGGTCCAACAGGTGATGGCGGCGAAGGCGCGGAATCACTTCCAGCAGTTGCAGGCGCAGGCTTTCTGCTGCGGCGTCCGACAGCAGGGCGTTTCGCGAAGAGGCGCGATCAGGCATGACGCATCCCCCTGAGTAAGCGACCTGAAAAGAGGGTCTGGGGCGTTCGGGAAACGGCTGTTTCGCGCTTTCGGTTCCGAAAAGCGGTTTCGCCTCGAGAATTGTGAACAAAGGCGACGTTCAAGGCTTGGGTCTGGCGCGCGCGGCCCTAGATAGGGTCCAGAGGAATCAAACGCCGTAAAGAGGAGTCTCCCATGGCCTTCACCCTGCCCCCGCTGCCCTACGCCTATGACGCGCTGGAGCCGGCCATCGACAAGGAGACGATGACCTTCCACCACGACAAGCACCATCAGACCTATGTCGACAACCTGAACAAGTTCGTCGACGCCACGCCCGAGGCGCAGGGCAAGTCGCTGGAAGACATCTTCGCGATCATGTCCAAGCTGCCGAAGCCGATTCGCAACAACGGCGGCGGCGTGTGGAACCACAGCCTGTTCTGGGAGCTGTTGGCCCCGGTCGGCGCGGGCGGCGAGCCCTCGGCCGAACTGGCCGCCAAGATCGACGCCGAACTGGGCGGCATGGACAAGTTCAAGGCTGACTTCGACGCCGCCGGCGCCGGTCAGTTCGGTTCGGGCTGGGCTTGGCTGATCCTTCAGGACGGCAAGCTGAAGGTCACCTCGACCCCGAACCAGGACAACCCGCTGATGGACGACGCGGCCGAGAAGGGCGCCGTCCTGCTGGCTGCCGACGTGTGGGAGCACGCCTACTACCTCAAGTACCAGAACCGCCGGGTCGACTACCTCAAAGCCTTCTGGTCGGTGGTGAACTGGAACAAGGTCAACGAACTGTACGAAGCCGCCAAGGGCTGATGCAGACCAGACGCCCCGCCGATCCCGGCGGGGCGTTTTTCTTTCGGGGGGCGAGGATGACACCATATTTGAAACTAGCCGCTTCGGGGCTTGTGCTGGGTCTTCTGATCGGCGCCGGCGCCTGCCAGCAGCAGCCCAAGTCCGACGAACAGGGGCAGGGACGGGCGGTCGTCGCCGCGGCCTCGCCCGACGTGCGTCCCTTTACGGTGGGCGAGCTGAAGCTGACGGCCCTGCGGGACGGCGAGATCGTCGTGCCGGTGGCGCAAACCCCGTGGGTCGAAGCCGGGGCCAAGGCTGAAGAGATCACCGCCCTGCTGACGGCGGGCGGCGCGCCGACGGACGCGGTCCATCTGCCGGTGCAGCCGTTGCTGGTGCGCGACGGCGATCGCGTGGTGCTGATCGACGCCGGGGCGGGCGGTCAGATGGGCACGGCCAATCTGCTGGTCGGTTCGCTGCGGGCTGCGGGCGTCGAACCGGCGCAGGTGACGGATATTCTGATCTCCCACGCCCACGGCGACCATGTCGGCGGCCTGGTCGACGCCGAGGGCGCCCTGGTCTTTCCCAATGCGGTGATCCGCATGAGCGCGCCGGAATGGGACGCGGCCCAGGCCGGCGCCGAAGCGCACGGCGGCGGGCCTCTGGTGGCGGCCATTAAGTCGAAGGTCGAAACCTTCCAGCCGGGCGCGCAGGTCACGCCCTCGATCCGCGCCGTGCCGTTGAAGGGGCACACGCCGGGCCACTCCGGCTATGAAATTGCTTCCGGCTCCGAGCGTCTGCTCTATCTCGGCGACGCCCTGCACAGCTCCATCATTTCGGTTCCTCGTCCCGACCTGGCTCTGGTCTGGGACAGCGACCGCGCCGTAGGCGCCGCGACGCGGCGGGAGATTCTTGAACGCGGCGCGACCGAACGGCTGCGTCTGTACGGCGTTCACTTCCCCTTCCCGGGCCTGGGTCGGATCGAGCGCCGGGGCGAGGGCTACGTCTGGGTCGCGGAGGCGGGCCCCGCCGCCTGATCGGCGCTCAATCGCCTTCTTCCGCCAGAAGCGCCGCCAGCCGCGCCTCGCCGTCCGTGATCGCCTGACGCTTCAGGGCGTCCGGCGCATAGGCGCGGCCGTCCAGAACGATGTGGCGCAGGCGGCGCGTGTCGCGAATATCGCGCGATGGGTCGCCCTCGACGATCAGCAGGTCGGCGCGGCGGCCCACGGCGATGCGGCCGATGTCGTCGCGCTTCAGGATGTCAGCCGCCGTTCCCGTCGCGGCCGACAGCGCCTGCAGGGGGCTGAGGCCCGCGCGGGTCATCAGCTCCATCTCCAGGTGCAGGCCTCCGCCGGGCAGGTTGTAGGCGCCGGCGGGCGTGTCCGAACCGGCGCCGATGCGGCCGCCCAGTTGGGCCAGACGCAGGGCCACGGCCGCGCCGACGCGGGCGTCCTGCCTCGCCTTGCGGTTGTTCTCGGCATCGGCGTGGAAATGCTGATGCACGCCGCGCCATTGCTGATCCAGGCCGTCGCGGACCGTCCCTGCCGCATCGCCCAGCGGCAGATCGGTCAGCACCGGATCGGGCGACTGCGTCTCGGCGGTGAAATGGAAGACGGACAGGGTAGGGATCAGCGCCGTATCCGCCGCCAGCAGGGCGCGCGCCATCTGATCGATCAGCGCCGGATCCAGGCTTTCCGCCTCCAGGTCGCCGCCCAGTCGGCGGTAGGCCAGGGCCGCGCCGCTGGCGTGTTCGAGACTGTTCAGGCCCAGGGCGGCGGCCTGGAGCAGGTCGACTTCGGCGTCGCTGAGGCCGCGGGTCGAGGCCATGCCCAGGTCGGCCATCGTCGGCAGCCCCAGGTCTTTCGCGCGTCGGACGGCGGCTGCGAAGGCGTCGGGCGGAAGCTGCTCGTACAGCTTGACCCAGTCGGCGCCTTCAGCGGCCAGGGCGTCGACGGCGGCGACGGCCTGCTCGGGCGTCGCGGCGATGAGCAGTTCTACTCCATCCAGCGAGGGACCGTCGGCGGCGCGTGCGGGCGAGGGCGCGTCCGGCGTCGCCTCGGGATAGAAGCGTTTGATGATGCTGTTCTCGCCGTCCAGCATCGGCCCGGCCCAGACCAGTCGTGCGTGCGGCGCGGGCAGGTCGTTCAGGGCGCGGGCCATCTCCGTTGTGGTGTTGGCCGACCGCACCGTGGTCACGCCCGAAGCCAGGAACCAGCCGTAGTAGTGCGGACGCGGGTGGACGTGCAGGTCGATCAGGCCGGGGATGATGCTGCCGTCGCCGGCGTCGATGACGGCGGCGCCGGGCGGCGTCGGGCAGTCGGCCGCGCGGCCGACACAGGCGATGATGCCGTCCACGGCCACCACCCGCCCCCCGACGATCGGCGCCGCGCCTGAGCCGTCGATGACCCGGCCTGAGACCACCAGGGCGGAGGGCCGGTTCGCGTCGTGCGCTTGCGCCGCCGTCGCCGCCAGAACGGCCAGGGTCGCCGCCGTGAGCCAGGGTTTGCGTGTCATGCCGAGGGCCTCCCGAGTCGTTTCTTCTTATCGGCGGCAACTGCACGAACAGCGGCTTCAGGCTCAAGTTTCCTTTCTGTCATCTGGGAAGAGAGGCCGCCGACATTGACTCCAGGGGCCGTCGCCTTCATAAGCCCGGCCTTCTCGCACCGGGTTTCACCCGAGGCGCGATGTCTATTACGGACGATGCGTGGACCGCCGTTGAGATCGCCGCTCCAATCGGGGAGCAGCCGGGCCGCATCATGATGAAGAGTGACACATGTCCAAGCGCCATAGCGCCAAGTACAAACTCGACCGGGCCATGGGTGAAAACCTGTGGGGTCGCGCCAAGTCTCCCGTCAACAAGCGTTCCTACGGCCCCGGCCAGCACGGCCAGCGCCGCAAGTCCAAGGTCTCGGACTTTGGTCTGCAGCTGAAGGCCAAGCAGAAGCTGAAGGGCTACTACGGCAACATCACCGAGAAGCAATTCGCGGCGACCTACGCCGAAGCCGCCCGTCGCAAGGGTAACACCTCGGAAAACCTGATCGGTCTGCTGGAATCGCGTCTGGACGCCATCGTCTACCGCGCCAAGTTCGTGCCGACCGTCTGGGCCGCCCGTCAGTTCGTCTCGCACGGCCACGTCACCGTCAACGGCAAGAAGGTCGACATCGGTTCGTACCGCGTGAAGGTCGGCGACGTCGTCGAGGTCAAGGAAAAGTCGCGCAACATGGCGCTGGTGCTCGAAGCCCAGCAGTCGAGCGAGCGTGATCTGCCCGACTATCTGGAACTGGGCGATCGTGGTTTCTCGGTCCGTTACGGCCGCGTGCCGGAACTGTCCGATGTGCCCTATCCGGTGAAGATGGAGCCGAACCTGGTCGTCGAATACTACTCCTCGTAAGTTCGACGATCCCGCCCGATCCGTCGGGTCGTGGTTCAAGACAAGAAAAGAGGCTCCGGCTCGCCGGGGCCTCTTTTTTTAATCAGACGCAGCGGCGGTTCCCTTTTGGGCCAAACCAAGGCATGTTGCCCCTAGCTGTCAGGATCGAGCCGCAGGAGGCCGAGATGAGATATCGGATCGCTTTCTGCGTTGCCGTCGCGGCCCTGGCCGGGTGCGCCTCGAAGCCGGGCGCCCTGGTGCGGACCGAGGGCATGCCGGGGCAGCTGGAGCCGATCCACGCCGCCGCCTTCACCCGCGATCTGGCCGTGTTCCGCGTCAGCTCGAACGGCTGCACCGACAAGAGCGACGTCAAGCCCTTCATCACCCAGCTCAAGGATTCGGCGGTCATCACCCTGCGTCGTCTGGACGAGGATCGCTGCAGCCGTCCGGTCCGGGGCGGGGTGCAGATGGAATGGACCTTCAAGGAACTGGGCCTTCCGCCCGGCGCCAACGTTCTGGTCAACAATCCCTACATGATGGACGGCGAGGCCGCGGCCGTCAGCCAGTAGAGGCTGAAGCGGCTTAAGGGCCGCTTTTTTCAATTTTCGTTATTCATATCGAGACAGCCAGGGTTAACGCCTTGGCTTTTAGGACATCAGACTCCCTATTCCCTACGGCGTCTTCCATGCGTGTCCTGACCTGTCTGACTGACGAGCACCATCTGGGGCTCGTCGCCCTGGCTGCCTTGATCTGCCTGCTGGGCAGCTTCATCACAACAGGACTGTTGCGGCGCGTTCGTGAAAACGGGGGATTGTCGCGTGTGTCGTGGCTGGCCCTGGGCGCCGTCGCGGGCGGAGCGACCATCTGGTGCACCCATTTCGTGGCCATGATCGCCTATCGACCGGGCGTCGAGACGGCCTATGAGCCGATGCTGACGGGCGTCTCCCTGGCGGTGGCGATCCTGGGCGTCGGCCTGGCCCTGGCGACGGCCTCCATGCGCCGCCGTTTCTCCGTCGAGGCGGGCGGCGCCCTGTTCGGCATGGCTGTGGCCGGGATGCACTTCGTCGGCATGGCCGCCCTGTCGGTCGAGGGCGTGGTGCATTGGTCGGCCGTCTATCTGGCGGTCTCCATTATCGGTTCGGTGGCGTTCGGCGCCCTGGCCTTCCGCCTGGCCTCGACCGAAGAACGCTTCGCGCGGCTGAAGGGCGGGGCGGCCATGGTGCTGGGCATCGTCTGCCTGCACTTCACGGCCATGGCGGCGATGACCGTCATTCCGCTGGGACCGCTGGACGGCATGCTGACGGGCGAGGACGCGCGCCATGTGCTGGCGCTGGGCGTCGCCGGCGTCGGTCTGCTGGTGCTGGGCGCCGGCGCCGCCAGCCACGCCCTGGATCGGGAAGCCCTGGCGCTGAACCGCGAGCGACTGCAGTACCTGCTCGAGACCGGCGTCGACGGCATGGCGATCGAACGCGACGGCGTCATCGTGGCCGTCAACGAAGTCCTGGCCGAGTTGGCCGGAACTGACCGTGACAGCCTGATCGGCGCCGATCTGGGGGATTGGGTGCAGGACGCCCACCGTCTCGACGACGGCGCTGTGATCCAGACCATTCTGATGGCCGGCGGTCAGGAGATTCCCGTCGAACTGTCGGCCCGGCGCGACCTGACGGCGCGCGGCCGCACCATGATCTACGCCGTGCGCGACCTGCGCGCCCGCATGGCCCAGGAACGTCGCATCGCCCACCTGGCCCGCAACGACAGCCTGACCGGCCTGCCCAACCGAGCCTCCTTCCTGGAGCGGCTGACGCGCCAGAAGCAGACGGCGGCCGAGGGCGAGAGCCTGGCCCTGTTCGCCCTGGACCTGGATCGGTTCAAGGAGGTCAACGATCTGTACGGGCACGCGGTCGGCGACCAGCTTCTGTGCATCATCGCCGAACGCATGAAGGGCGCCCTGCGCGAGGGCGAGTTCATCGCGCGCCAGGGCGGCGACGAGTTCCTGGCCCTGGCCTCGGTCGCGACCCGCGACGAAGCCCGCGCGGTGGCCGAGCGCCTGCGCCAGGCCGTGATCCAGACCGTGACGCTCGACCATGCCGACGTGTCGTGCGGCGCCAGCATCGGCGTCTCGCTGTGGCCGGAAGACGCCCAGGACGTGTCCACCCTGATCAACAACGCCGACCTGGCCATGTACCGGGCCAAGGCGTCGCTGACCCAGGACGTCTGCTTCTATGAGGCGGACATGGATCAGGCGGTCCGCGCCCGTCGCCGCGTCACCCAGGCCCTGCGCGAGGCGCTCGAGAATGAGCGGTTCGAGCTGCACTATCAGGTCCAGGCCTCGGTCGAGACCGGCAAGGCCACCGGCTATGAAGTCCTGCTGCGCTGGAAGAACGATGAAGGCCGCTACATCTCGCCGGCCGACTTCATTCCCGTGGCCGAGGAGAACGGCCTGATCCTGCCGATCGGCGAGTGGGTGTTGCGTCAGGCCTGCCGCCAGGCCGCCGCCTGGGAGGAGCCGCATCGCATCGCGGTCAACCTGTCGCCGGTGCAGTTGAGCCACGTCGATCTGCCTCGTCTGGTGCATCAGATCCTGCTGGAGACCGGCCTTGCGCCGTCGCGCCTGGAGCTGGAGATCACCGAGACGGCCATGATCACCGACATGGCGCGCACCACCCATGTGCTGCGTCAGCTGAAGGCGCTGGGCGTGACCATCGCCATGGACGACTTCGGCACGGGCTATTCCTCGCTGTCGACGCTGAAGGCCTTCCCCTTCGACAAGATCAAGCTGGACCGCTCCTTCATGACCGAACTGGACGGCGAGGCGCCGCAGTCGCGGGCCATCATCCGCGCCGTTCTGACCATCGGCGAAAGCCTGTCGATCCCGGTCCTGGCCGAAGGCGTCGAGACCGCCGAGCAGTTGGCCTTCCTGCGCGCCCAGGGTTGCAACGAGGTGCAGGGCTACCTGCTCGGCCGCCCCCAACCCGAAGCCGACGCCCTGCACCACGGCGCGGCCTGGATCGACCTGGAGGAGACGGCGACAGCCGCGTGACGGGCGGCGATCCTTGCCGATTATTCACATGACCCTGCGACCCGGCGCTGGCAGGGTGCGGCCAAGTTAAAAAAAGGGACGCGTCTCATGCGCCGCATCATCATCGCCCTGGCCTTGGCGGCTGTCGCCGCGCCGGCTCTGTCGGGCTGCATCATCATCGCCACTGAGAAGCCGACCACGCGCGTCATCCACACGCCGCCGGCGGAAGGCGCCTGATGCGCGGCGCTCTGCTGGCCGCCGTCGCCCTGCTGCCCTTGCTGGGCGGTTGCGTCATCTATTCCAATGGGGGCGGCGAGAAGGTTTCGGTCGTCACGGAGCCCAATATGGCCAAGACGGAAGTCGTGGAGGCGGTGCGCCGCGTCGACTTCGACGGCCAGCGCCTGAACGTCGTGGTCGGGTCCAACGGCTGCACCGAGGCGTCCAGTTTCGAAGTGCAGATCAAGGACTCTGATCCGGCTGAGCTGAAGTTGGTGCGTCGCACGCCCGACGTGTGCCGCGCCCTCGCGCCCGAGGGCGTGACGGTCAGCTGGACCTATGCCGAACTGGGCCTGGAAGCGGGCCAGCCGGTCCGGGTGATCAACCCGATCAGCCTGTAGGCGTCGCCTTCTCTTCGAGGGGGGACCGTTCGTCGGTCGGAACATATAGGGGGGGCGGGACTTGCGTTTCGCACCCCTTTTCCTTGGTCGCGGGCCGTCTTCAGGCGTCGAACGCGCCGGACAGGACGCCGAACAGCGGGTTCGGCTGCCCCTCATCATTGAACAGCAGGGGGCTGTCCCGGCCGTCGTCGTTCTCGCCGCGACGCAGCCAGGAATCGCTGTCGCGCACGCCCCAGACGGTGAAGGCGAAGCGTTGTGCGGGGGGCAGGCTCATGAAGGCCTCGGCCAGTTCCGCGACGCGCGCCGTCTGCTGCTCGCGGCGCTGGGCGCGGGAACGCAGGTCCGGCATCCGGCCGCCGCGCTTCAGCGACGCATCCAGTTCGGAGACATGGATGGGCAGACCGAACTGGCGGGCCTCATTCATGAAGGCGGCGATCTGGCCCTTGGGGATTTCGATGTCGAGGTGGGACTGGACGCCGATGCCCTGAACCGGCGCGCCCGCCTTCAGCAGCCGCTCGACCAGACGCAGGAAGGCCGCGCCCTTCTTGGGCGTGTTCTCCAGATTGTAGTCGTTCAGGAACAGGGTCGCCTCGGGCGCGGCGATGCGGGCCTGTTCGAACGCGCGGATGATATAGGCGTCGATGCCGCCCAGGCCCCAGCTCCAGACGCAGTCGCGATAGCCGCTTCCGTCATCCTCGACCGGTTCGTTGACCACGTCCCAGCCGACGATCTGGCTGCGCCAGCGTCCGGCCACCTCGGCGATATAGCGGTCGTGTTCGGCGATGAAGCGCGGGCGGTCGTCGACGATGGCGGTGAACCACGGGTGGTCCTGCGCGTACCAGATCAGGGCGTGACCGAAGAGGCGGATGTCCAGATCACGCGCGAAATAGGCGATGCGGTCCGGCGCGTCGAAGCGCAGGGAGCCGTCCTTCTGGAGGATGTACTCCATCTTCATCTCCCACTCGGGCGTGAGCTGGGAGAAGTGGGTGGAGACCAGCCGGAACCAGTCCTGATCCGACAGCTGGCCCGACATGGCGACGGTTCCGACGGGGAAGGGGGCGACGGCTTTCAGCGGCCGAACAGGGCCGGTCGGCGGCGGGACGGGCGCCTCGCCGGCGCCGCAGGACGCGAGCGCGAGGGTCGAGGCCAGCAGGGCGCGACGGTCGATCACGTCTAGCCCTCGGCGCGGCGACGCAGGCCCATTTCGTCATAGGCGGCGGCCTCGCGCTTGGCGGCGGCCGTCAGCTTGTTCAGCCGGGTGGTTTCGGCGACGTGCTCGAACTTCTTCAGCTCCTCGAAGGCGCCGGTCAGGGCGTCGCGGGCGCCTTCTTCCTCGGCGGCGATCGCGGCGACCTCGGCCTCGGCGTCGGCGCGGCGCTGCTTCCAGCCGTTGAGATAGGCCTGCAACATCATGCCGGAGGACGAATCGTGCCGCGCGTTGTCACGCTCGACCTCAGCCTCGGCGTCCAGCACGGCGACGCGCATTTCGGCCTCGGCCTTGCGGGCGCTGATTTCGGCCAGCCGCTTCTGCAGCGTCTCGACCTCATAGTTGGAGATGCGGATCAGGGATTGGGCCCAGGCCGTCATGCGTCGTCTCCCGCGATCATTGGTCCACCATGCCCTGGTTCAGGATGGTTTCAAGTCTGTCGAAACTGTCGTTCAGGCGCGTCACGTCGTCCTTGTCCTGGGTCAAGAAGCTTTCCAGGGCCGGATTCAGGGCGATGGCGCGGTCGACGATGGGGTCGGCGCCGGTGCGATAGGCGCCGATGCGGATCAGCTCTTCCATGTTGGAATAGGCGCTCAGGCACTGGCGCGCGCGGCGGTTCAGTTCGCGCTCGGGCGGGGACTGGTTGCCGGGCATGGTGCGGCTGACGGACTTCAGCACGTCGATGGCGGGGAAGCGGCCGCGCTCGGCGATCTTGCGGTCCATGACGATGTGGCCGTCCAGAATGCCGCGCACGGCGTCGGCGATCGGCTCGTCATGGTCGCCCCCGTCCACCAGCACGGTGAACAGGGCGGTGATCGGTCCCGCCTCGGTCCCGTCCGGACGGATCGGCCCCGGCCCCGCGCGCTCCAGCAGCTTGGGCAGTTCGGTGAAGACGGTGGGGGTGTAGCCCTTGGTCGTCGGCGGCTCGCCCGCGGCCAGGCCGATCTCGCGCTGGGCCATGGCGAAGCGGGTGACGCTGTCCATCAGGCACAGCACCTCCAGCCCCTGATCGCGGAAGAACTCGGCCACGGCCATGGTCATGTATGCCGCCTGACGCCGCTTCAGCGCCGGCTCGTCGCTGGTGGCGACCACGACGACGGCTCGTTTCAGCCCCTCTTCGCCCAGGGTCTCCTCGATGAACTCGCGGACCTCGCGGCCCCGTTCGCCGATCAGGCCGACGACGACGACATCGCAGGTCGCCTGACGCGCCAGCATGGACAGCAGCACCGACTTGCCCACGCCCGAGCCGGCGAAGATGCCCAGGCGCTGGCCCCGGCTGGTGGTGGTGAAGACGTCCATCGCCCGCACGCCCAGATCCAGCCGCTCGCCCACCCGGCCGCGCGAATGGGCGGGCGGCGGCGGCGCGCGCAGGGGGTAGGGGACGAGGCCCGGCGTCAACGGCCCCAGGCCGTCGATCGGCTCGCCGAAGGAATCGATGATGCGGCCCAACCACGCCGTTGTCGGGCGCACGCTGGCGGCGGCGTCGATGATGCGGATGTCGGCGCCCGGCGCCACGCCCTCGACCGGGCCGAAAGGCATCAGCAGGGCCTTGGCCTCGCGGAAGCCGACGACCTCGGCGGGCAGAGGGGGCTGGCCGCGCCGCTCGATCTCGGCGCGCGCGCCGACGGCGAGGCGGGACAGTCCGCCGCGCGACTCGATCAACAGGCCGCTGACGCCCGCCACCTTGCCGGTGACGACCAGCGGGTCGATCGCTTCGACGGCGGCGACGAGATTGCGCAAAGAGGGCCCCTTGGCCGCAAGAGGCGCAGCCGATCCACACGCTCATGCCCCATCATGGTTAACGGGCGATGAAATGCGGCCGGAATATCAACCTATGAGTGTTTTATAATGATTATGAAACCATTGGTGTCGCTACTATCCGCAGGCGGGTCTGGGTCATCACCGTTGTTCTGAAGGGGAGCGGTTCGGATGTTCAGTGGAAGTCGTCGTGTGAAACAGGCTGCGGACCAGCTGCGGCTTGAGGAGCTGGACCGCCGCATGGCGGCGATCGGTCGATCCCAGGCGGTGATCGAGTTCGACCTGGACGGCACGATCCGCGACGCCAACGACAATCTGCTGCAGACCATGGGCTACGGCTTGGACGAGATCCGTGGCCAGCATCACCGGATGTTCATGGACCCGGCCGAGGCGGCGACGCCGGACTACGCCGCCTTCTGGCGCGAGTTGAACGAGGGCCGCTTCGTCGCCCGCAAGTTCCGGCGCATGGCCAAGGGCGGGCGCGAGGTCTGGCTCGAGGCCTCCTACAACCCCGTGCTGGACGACGCGGGGCGGCCGCTGAAGGTGGTCAAGCTGGCTGTCGACATCACTGAGACCGAACAGGCCTCGCGGCGCGCCGAGCGGGATCGTCTCGCGGTCGAGGCGGCGCAGGCGGAACTGGTCGGCGCCCTGGCGGAACAGCTTTCGCGTCTGTCGGACGGCGATCTGCGCGCCGCCATCGAACAGGAAATGGGAGGCGCCCATGAGGCCGTGAAGGTCGACTTCAACGGCGCTGTGGCCAGTCTCAGGGCGGCGTTGGAGCAGGTGCTGGCGGCGGTGACGACGCTGCGCGGCGGTTCGGACGAAATCAGCCGGGCGTCGGACGACCTGTCGCGCCGCACCGAACAGCAGGCGGCCAGTCTGGAAGAGACGGCGGCGGCGCTGGATCAGATCACCGCCACCGTTCAGCGCAGCGCCGAGGGCGCTCGTCAGGCGGCGTCCGTCGCCTCTCAGGCCCACGCCGAGGCGGATCGCTCGGGCGAGGTCGTGCGCCGGGCGGTCGCCGCCATGGACGGCATCAGCCGCCGCTCGGCCGAGATCAGCGACATCGTCGGCGTGATCGACGCGATCGCCTTCCAGACTAATCTTCTGGCCCTGAACGCCGGGGTCGAGGCGGCGCGGGCGGGCGACAGCGGGCGCGGCTTCGCCGTGGTCGCCTCCGAGGTGCGCGCCCTGGCCCAGCGTTCGGCCGAGGCCGCCAAGGAGATCAAGACCCTGATCGCCGCCTCGGGCGCCGAGGTGGCGCAGGGCGTCGAACTGGTCGCCGAGACCGGCCGCGCCCTGGAGACGATTGCGGAACAGGTCGATGAGATGGACGCCCTAGTCGCCGCGATCGCCGCCTCGGCTCAAGAACAGGCCTCGGGCCTGGGCCAGGTCAATCAGGCGGTGAACCAGATGGATCAGGTCACCCAGCAGAACGCCGCCATGGTCGAGCAGACGACGGCGGCGGCGGCCAATCTGAAGACCCAGGCCGAGCATCTGGCCGAACTGGTCGGTCGCTTCCGCACGGGCGGGAGCGACGGCGTGGTGCACGATCTGGCGAGGCGCGGCGGTCCGCCCCCGGCGCTGGAGGCGCAACGCGCTCGCCTGCGCGCCGTGGTCAACGGCCCGGCGGTTGAGGAATGGACGGAGTTCTAGAGTTTAGAACAGCAGCTTCACCGCGCCCCGCATCAACAGGGCAAGCACGGCGCCGAACACCAGGCAGGCGATCAGGTTGGGGACCGGCCGTTGCAGCCGGGACAGCAGGAACTTCATGGGCGCGCGTCTGTCGTCAGGCGGGGGCGGCAGGATCTTGCAGCGGCTGAGCCTCATCGGAAGGCGAGGTCAGCACCGCGCCGACCGAGGCGGTGATGATGGCGGCGATGGCCAGCCATTGCAGGGTGCTGAGGTGCTCGCCCAGGACGAACAGCCCGGCCAGGGCGCCGATGGCCGGATCGCCGCTGACCGCCACGCCGAAGGTGCGCTTGGGAATGTGGCGCAGGGCGATCATGTCCAGCGTATAGGGCAGGGCGCTGGACACCAGGGCGACCACCAGACCCAGGACCAGGATCCTCGGATCGAACAGGGCCAGGCCCGCGCCGGCGATGCCGAACGGCACCACCGTCATGGCCGCCACGGACATGCCGATGGCGACCGTCGCGCCGCTGGGCAGGTGGCTGACGCGCTTGCCGAAGACGATGTAGCCCGCCCAGAACACCGCCGCCGCCGCCGCATAGGCGCAGCCGACCGGGTCCAGCGTCGCCACGCTGCCGTCCAGCGGCAACAGCAGGCCCAGGCCCAGGATCGCCAGGCCGACCCAGACGAAATGGATCAGGCGGCGCGAGTTGAACAGGGCGACCGACAGCGGTCCCATGAACTCGATCGCCAGCGCGACGCCCAGCGGAATGGTGTTCAGCGCCATGTAGAAGCTGAGGTTCATCAGCCCCATGACGCCGCCGTAGACGGCCAGGGCGCGCAGGTCGCTGCGCGTGAAGGCGCTGCGCCAGGGGCGGAAGACCAGCAGAAGGAACAGGGCCGACAGTCCTACGCGCAGGGCCGCCGTCCCGGCCGGTCCGACCATGGGGTACAGCGTCTTGGCGAAGGAGGTGCCGGCCGAAAGCGACACCATCCCGCCGATCAGGGCGAGATAGGGCAGGATGGCCGCGATGCGCGGCGTGCGAAGGGCGAGCGTCAGGGAGGACATGGCGCGGAACCTAGCCAAAACCCGTCTGTGTTTCTCGCTGATTTCACCTGCCACGACGCAAGAAACAGGCGTATGTTTGTATCAAATGCAAGAAAACATCGATCTCGATTCCTTCGATCGCCGACTGCTGGCCCTGGTCCGGCGCGACAATCTTCAGCCCGCGCGCGTGTTGGCGGAAAAGGTCGGCCTGTCGGAATCGGCGGTGTCGCGACGGCTGCGGCGCCTGCGCGACGAAGGGGTCATCATCGCCGACGTCTCCGTGGTCGATCCCGCCCGACTGGGTCGCGCCCTGACCATGCACGTCCTGGTCGAGATGGAGCGCGAGGGCACCGCCGTTCTGGACGCCCTGATCGACAAGCTGACCGCCCGACCGGAGGTCCAGGCCGCCTGGTATGTGACGGGCGACACCGACCTGATCCTCTATGTCGTCGTGCCGACGATGGAGGCCTATGAGGTCTTCACCCGAGAGATGCTGAACGACGACGCGCGCGTCCGCGCCTTCAAGACCCTGATCTCGATCCGCGAAGTTCTGCCCTTCGATCCCGCCCGTCGCGCCCTGGTGCGATGAGATCATCTAAAGCCTGCGTCAGAATTCCTGCGCGGGCCTGCTTTGCTCGCGGCGTATAAGGCCTATCTGTTGAGCCGACATCGCCGCACGGAGACCTTCCCATGTCCGACGCTTCTCAAGCCGCCTATGACGCCAGCCGCCACAAGAAGGCGGGCCGGGGCCGGGTCTATGACAGCATCGTCGACACCATCGGCGACACCCCCCTGGTGCGGCTGCCCAATCTGACGGCGGCGCTGCGGCCCAAGGCCACGGTGCTGGCCAAGCTGGAGTTCTTCAACCCGATCGCCTCGGTCAAGGACCGCATCGGCGTGGCCATGGTCGAGGCGCTGGAGCAACTGGGCAAGATCAAGCCGGGCGCCACCCTGATCGAGCCGACCAGCGGCAACACCGGCATCGCCCTGGCCTTTGTGGCGGCGTCCAAGGGTTACAAGCTGATCCTGGTCATGCCCGAGAGCATGTCGATCGAGCGGCGCAAGATGCTGGCCCTGCTGGGCGCGCGGCTGGAGCTGACGCCTGCCGAAAAGGGCATGAAGGGCGCCATCGCCCGCGCCGAGGAACTGCTGGCGGAAATCCCCGGTTCGGTCAGCCCGGCCCAGTTCGAAAACCTGGCCAACCCCGCCATCCATGAAGCCACGACGGCCGAGGAGATCTGGAACGACACGGCGGGCGCCGTGGACGTGGTGGTGTCCGGCGTCGGCACCGGCGGCACCATCACCGGCGTCGGCCATGCGCTGAAGGCGAAGAAGCCCTCGGTGAAGATGATCGCGGTCGAGCCGACGGCCTCGCCCGTGCTGTCGGGCGGCGCCCCCGGCCCGCACAAGATTCAGGGCATCGGCGCGGGCTTCATTCCCGCGGTGGTCGACCGCGCGGTCATCGACGGCGTGGAGCAGGTCACGAACGAGGACGCCTTCGACATGGCCCGCCGCGCCGCGCGCGAGGAAGGCATTCCGGTCGGCATCAGCTCGGGCGCGGCCCTGACGGCGGCCTTCCGTCTGGCGGCGCAGGATGAGTATGCGGGCCAGACCATCGTGGCCATCATCCCCAGCTTCGCCGAACGCTATCTGTCGACGGCCCTGTTCGAAGGGCTGTAACGGCGCGTCCGGACCCCGCAACTGCACTGCTGGTTAACCGCTGGCGTCTAGGCTGCGGGCATGGGCGAGATCCAGGCCAGTTTGGAAGAGACGCACGCGCCGCGCGGCCGTACGGCGCGGCAGGTGTTGCTGCGCCGGCTGGCCGATGTCGTCAGCCTGCCCGCCAGCCGGATCAATGCGTTCGAGCGGGCGGTGGCCGGCGATCTTCTGGTCGATGTCCTGCGCCCGGCGCCGCTGGAGGAACGTCGTCGCGTGTCCCTGCGCCTGGCCTCCTTGGGCGAGTTGCCGGATGCGCTGAAGCGCCTGCTCATTCGTGACGAGCCTCAGGTGGCGGCACCCTTGCTGGAAGACTGCGCCGCCTTGTCGGATGCGGACCTGATCGGCTGCGCGCGAGACGCCACGATCCAGCATCGACTGATGATGGCGACGCGGCGCGACCTGTCCGAGGCCGTGACGGACACCCTTCTGAGCTGGGGCGAGGAGGCGGTGATCGCCGCCGTACTGGCCAACCCCTCCGCCCGTCTGACCCAGACCAGCCTTGAGGGCGTGATCGCCCTCAGCCGCTCGTCGCGCGACCTGTGCGCGGCCTTGCTGAAGCGACACGAGTTAAGACCCTCCGGCGCCTATGTCATGTTCTGGTGGTGCGGATCGGACGAGCGACGTGTCATCCTGCAACGGTTCGCCGTCTCGCGCGAAGTGATGCAGACCAGCGTCGAGGACGTCTTCGCCATGGCGGCGGCCGAGGGCTGGGATGATCCCGTGGCGCGCAAGGCCCTTCAGTTCATCGAACGACGCCAGAGAAACCGCGCCGCGATTGAGAAGAGCCCCTTTGCTGATCTTGAAGCCGCCGTGGCGGCCGCCGCCGCGCAGGGCCTGTCGCGCGAACTGGTCAGCGAGATCGGCTATCTGTCAGGCGTCAAACCGCTGACC
This sequence comes from Brevundimonas sp. RM1, assembly GCF_052907225.1. NCBI lineage: Bacteria > Pseudomonadati > Pseudomonadota > Alphaproteobacteria > Caulobacterales > Caulobacteraceae > Brevundimonas > Brevundimonas sp. RM1. The sequence goes on along the minus strand of NZ_JBRERY010000008.1, from coordinate 53,568 downwards.
GCCGCCAAGATCATGAGCGATCCTGGCGGAGAACCCGTGGCTATACTGTGTAAGGCGACAGGGCTGACGCGGCCAAATCTTCGGGCCTTGTGGCGATCCATGCGGCGGCCTGAGACGACCGCCGACGGCGCGGCGCATCCCGACTGGGATCGTGTTCAACTGACCTATGAAATGCTGGCGGTCGATCGCGCTCAGACAGTGCTGCGTTACTGGAACTGGTCGCTGTCATCGGCCCTGACGCCGGCCTTGTTGCGTGCGATCCGTGACGGGGAAGACCAGGCGGTCGACGAATACTCGGCGCCAGAGCGTGCGGCGGCTCTCGCCTTGGTGGATAACTTCGGTCGTTGAAATCGCCATTCCTGTGCGAGCTGAATTCAGGCGTTGATTTCGCTTCATAAGCGAGCAACGCGCGTTGCATTGCTTTCAATGTGAAACATAAGTATGAAACTGATCGACGGCAGGTCGATTCAGATCAGTCGATTGAAAATGGGGCATGCAAGAGGCTGATGCAGATGGAAGAAAAACCCGAACTGCTCGAGATGACCGCTGACATCGTGTCGGCCTATGTCAGCAACAACACCGTTTCGGCGGACGCCGTGCCGGGTCTGATCGCTCAGATCCACGCCGCTCTGTCGGGCGTTTCGGTGGCTCCGGTCGAGCCCGAGCCCGAGCCCCAGGAACCGGCGGTCCCGGTTCGCAAGTCGATCACGCCTGACTTCCTGATCTGCCTGGAAGACGGCCGCAAGTTCAAGTCGCTGAAGCGTCACCTGCGCACCAAATACAACATGAGCCCCGAGGAATACCGCGCCAAGTGGGGTCTGCCGAAAGACTATCCCATGGTCGCCCCGAACTACGCCAAGGCGCGTTCGGAACTGGCCAAGCAGATGGGTCTGGGCCAAGGCGGTCGTAAGCCGGCCCGCGCGTCGCGTAAGTAATTCTACCCAGCGACCAAGACATGAAGCGCCCGCTCTTCGGTCGAAGGGCGGGCGTTTTGCTGTCAGGGGGTCAATGCAGAGGGTCAGTCTTCCGTCATTCGCGCCCGGCCGATGAGCACGGCCTCCGCCGCGCTGGAGGCGAGCGTCTCGGGACGAACTGAGCCGCAGGCGACGGCGGCCAGTTCGTCCGCGTCGCCGCCGGGGGCGATGGCGTAGGGCGGGGCGGTTTCGGCGGTGCGCGGCCCTTCCGTCCCGTCGGCGCGCAGGGAGGCGAAGTCGAGACGGTCAGCCGTGCGCGCGGCGCAGTCGAACCGCCACCAGGACCAGCCCCCGACATAGGCGACGCCGCCGATCATCATGTCTTCTTCGCTGACCTGCAGGGACCGCATCCGCACGCCGTCGCCGTCGGGCGTGATCGAGGCCCGATCCGCGAAGACCGCGAACCGGCCCACGCCGGTCAGGGCCAACTCCATCTCGGGCGTCTCCTGGGCGGACGCGGCGGCGAGGGCGGCGGTCAACAGCAGGGCGAGGGGCAAGATGACGTCCTTTTACATGACCGAACGAGCGGCGGCGGTTAACCCTGTCCGCATACCCGCCGTTGAAACGGCTGCGCTAGACAGACGTCATGTACCACGCGCCTTCCGGTTTCGATCCTTCCGGCCCTCCGCCTGATCGGCGGCGACGGGTTCGTGCGCCGTTTCGTCAGACGCGCCGTCCGGAAGAACGCATCACCCTGCTGGGCGAGCCGGTCGACCTGGTGCGTCCTGAAGAGGTGCTGCTGCACGTCGAACGCAGCGTCGAGGCGGGCGTGCAGAGCGTCGTCGCCAACCACAATCTGCACAGCCTCTATCTGATCCGGCGCACGCCGGGGATGCGGCGCCTGTACGACGCGGCCGATCTGATCGAGCTGGACTCGACGCCGCTGATCCATTTCGCCCGTCTGCTGGGGCATCCGGCGCGTCCGCAGCACCGCTGCACCTATCTGGACTGGCGCGATCATTTCTGGAGCCTGGCCGACCGCAAAGGCTGGCGCGTCCTCTATGTCGGCGGCGAGGACGGCGTGGCCGAAGAGGCGGCGCGGCGACTGACGACCCGCTATCCGGGCGCAATGGTGAAGGGGCTCAGCGGCTATTTCGACGCCACGCCGGGGTCGTTGGGCAATACGGCGGTTCTGGCGGCGATCAAGGACTTCGCCCCGCACGTGCTGTTCGTCGGCATGGGCATGCCGCGCCAGGAGCTGTGGATCGCGGACAATCTGGCCTCCCTGCCGCCGGTTCCGATCCTGCCGGTCGGCGCCGCCTTCGACTATGAGGCCGGGGTTCAGAAGGCCGCCCCGCGCTGGATGGGACGGCTGGGCGTCGAATGGTTGTTCCGCCTGTTCGCCGATCCGAAACGGTTGTTCACGCGCTACTGCATCGAGCCCTGGTTCCTGATCGGCCCGGCGCTGGGCGACGTGCGAGAGGCCATGCGGCGCAGGAAACGCTGAACCGCGCCTCTCGTCAGCCATCGCAATGACGCTGGTCGAGGCTTTGAATTCCTAGGCCTTTGTCTCGACTGGACGGGATCGACCGGCCGTTCTCTAGCCATCCCGCATACTCCTCAGCGCGCCGAAGACGGCGCGGGCTGACAAGGAGACGACCGCGCCGATTTCAGACGTTTCAGACGAATTGGACTCTGTTTTTTGCGTCCGCCTCGACCCCGCGCCTCCAGGTCAGGCCGTGACGATCTCTTCGGCCTGTTGCAGGTCGACGCTGACCAGCTGGCTCATGCCGCGTTCGGGCATGGTGACGCCGTAGAGGCGGTCCATCCGGCTCATGGTCACCGGGTTGTGGGTGATGACGATGAAGCGGGTGTCGGTGCGGCTGCGCATTTCGTGCAGCATCCGGCAGAAGCGGTCGACATTGGCGTCGTCCAGCGGGGCGTCGACCTCGTCCAGCACGCAGACCGGCGCCGGATTGGCCAGGAAGACGCCGAAGATCAGCGCCGCCGCCGTCAGAGCCTGTTCGCCGCCCGACATCAGGCTCATCACCGACAGCCGCTTGCCGGGCGGACAGGCGTAGATCTCCAGCCCGGCCTCCAGCGGGTCGTCGCTCTCGACCAGCTTCAACTCGGCCTGACCGCCACCGAACAGGGCCTCGAACAGGGTCTTGAAGTTGGTGTTGATGACGTCGAAGGCGGCGATCAGCCGCTCGCGCCCCTCGGCGTTCAGTTCGTCGATGCCGTCGCGCAGTTTGGCGATCGCCTGCGTCAGGTCGATGCGCTCGGTCTTCATGGCGCTGAGCCGGTCGCCGTATTCGGCCGCCTCTTCCTCGGCGCGCAGGTTGACGGCGCCCAGCGCCTCGCGCTCGCGTTCAAGGCCGTAAAGCAGGCTCTCGGCGCCTGCCGCGTCGGGCGGGCGGGCGATGGCGTCGTCGGTCAGCTTCCTGCCCAGTTCCTCGGGCGACATCTGCGCCGTTTCGCGGATGTTGGAGGCGCTTTCGGCCAGCTTCTCGGCGGCGGCCTCGGCGCGGGCGTGAAGGCCCGCCCGGCTCTCGCGGGCCTGAGAGGCGGCGGTTTCGGCGGCGCGCGCGGCGCGGTCTGCCTCCTGCGCGCCCGCCTCGGCCACGGCGACGGCGTCGGTCGCCGCCTGCTTGCGCTTTTCGGCCTCGGCCAGGGAGTCCATCAGGGCGTTGCGCTGTTCGGCGAAACCGGCGGGCGCGGCCTCAGCCTTCGTCAGGGCGATTTGCGCCTTCTCGGCGTCGCGCTCCAGCGTCTTGAGGCGGGCGGCGCTGTCGCCGGATCGCGTGACCCAGCCCTCGCGGGCGCGGGTCAGACTGCCCAGCCTTTGCTCGCGCATGGCGCGATCGCGGGCCTCCTCGTCGCGGGTCGAGCGGGCGGCCTGCGCCGCCAGCCGGGCGCGTTCGGCCCCGCCGCGCGCCTCCGTCAGCTCCTGACGCAGACCGACGACGACATCGGAGGACGACTCCACCGAACTGGCCTCGGCGAAGGCGGCCTCGGCCTCCTGCACCTCGCCCTCTAGCCGGGCGACGCTTTCGTCCAGCGACTGGGCGCGGGCCTCCTTGCGGGCCTGATCGCGCATCAGGGATTCCAGCCGGTCGCGGGCCGAGACGACCTGTTTGTCCAGCGTGAAGGGGCGCAAGCGCGCGGCCTTCACCTCCTCCTCGGCGGCGCGGAAGGTTTCGCCCGCGGCTTTCAGCGCGGCTTGCGCCGTCTCTAGCGCAGGCTTGCCTGTGTCGATGTCGGCTTCCAGTTCCGACAGGCGCGTGCGCTGGGCCAGACGCACGGCGGCGGGGCGCGGCGCCTCGGCGCGGCTGACGAAGCCGTCCCAGCGATAGAGGTCGCCCTCGACCGTGGTCAGGCGCGCGCCGCGCGGCAGGGCGCGGGCCAGTTCAGCGATCCGCTCGCGCGGGGCCACGCCGCAGAAGGCCAGACGCGCCGCCAACTGATCCGGCGCCGTCACATGGGCGGACAGGGGCTCGACACCCTGCGGCCAATCTGGCGGCGCGACCTCGGCGCCAGCCCAGTGCGCCGGGGCGCGGGCGTCCAGCGCGGCGTCCAGATCATCGCCCAGCGCCGCCGCCAGCGCGGCCTCATAGCCCTTGGCCGCCGACACCTTGTCCAGCGCCGGGGGATGCTCGCGCTTGCCCGTGACCAGCAGTTGCGCCAGCCCGCGCGCCTCGGTCTGCAGGCGGCCCAGCCGGTCCTCGGCGGCGCGCGCGGCGGTGCGCGCTTCCTGCTCGGCGCGGGCGATGTCGCTGCGTTTGGCCTCGGCGGCCTCGACGGCCTCGCGCGCGGCGGTCAGTTCGGTCTGGGCGGTTTCCAGCGCCGTGCGCGCCGTCTCGATCTCGGGCGTCTCCAGCGGGCCGAGCGCCTCGCGCTCGCGGCGGGTCTGTTCGTGCTGGCCCTTCACGCGCGCCAGCCGGGCCTCGGCGTCGCGCTTGCGGGCGCTCTCGGCGTTGGCGCGGGCCTCGACGGCGGCGAGCGTTCCGGCCAGCCGTTCGACCTCGGCGTCGGCGGCCTTGCGCGCGTCCTCAGCTTCCAAGAGGGCGCGTTCCAGTTCCGGCCCGCGCTCGGGGGCGGCGGCGATTTCGGCCTTCAGCTTCTCCAGTTCGCGGTCCAGCCGCTCGAGTTCGCGCCCGGCGTCGGCGGCCATGCCGTCCTCGCGCACGCGGTCGGCCTCGATGCGGGCGACCTCGGCCTTCAGGCGGTCGACCTCGGCGCGGGCGGCCTGTTCGGCCATGTCCAGCCGGTCGCGTTCGATGATGGCCCGGTTCAGCAGGGCGGTGGCGACCGCGTCTTCTTCACGCGCAGGCTTCAGGCCCTCCTGCGCGTTCAGGGCCGCCGTCTGGGCCGCCGCCGCCGCCGTTGTCGTTTCGGCCACCAGCCGGTCGGCCTCGCGCAGTTCGGCCGCCGCCGTCTCGGCCGCCGTCTTGGCGTCGGTCCAGCGAACGTAGAGCAGCGCCGCTTGCAGGGCGCGGATCTCGGCGGAGATCTTCTTGTACTTCTCCGCCTGACGCGCCTCGCGCTTCAGCCTGTTCAGCGTCGACTCCAGCTCCTTGCCGATGTCGTCCAGCCGGTCGAGGTTGGTCTCGGCCGCCCGCAGCCGCAGTTCCGCCTCATGGCGCCGGGTGTGCAGGCCCGCTACGCCCCCGGCTTCTTCGAGGATGCGGCGGCGGTTCTGGGGCTTGGCGGCGATCAGTTCGCTGATCTGGCCCTGACGCACCAGGGCCGGGCTGTTGGCGCCGGTCGAGGCGTCGGCGAACAGCAGCTGAACGTCGCGCGCCCGCACCTCCTTGCCGTTGATGCGATAGGTCGAGCCGCGCCCGCGCTCGATCCGGCGTGAGACTTCCAGCATGGGGCTGTCGGTGAAGGGCTGGGGCGCGCGCTTCTGAGCGTTGTCGATGGTCAGCTGGACTTCGGCGTGGTTGCGCGGCGGACGGCCCGCGGCGCCTGCGAAGATCACGTCCTCCATGCCCTGGCCGCGCATGGCCTTGGCCGAGTTGGCGCCCATGACCCAGCGCAGGCTTTCCAGCACGTTCGACTTGCCGCAGCCGTTCGGCCCGACGATGCCGGTCAGCCCGGCCTCGATCTGCACCTCGGCCGGGTCGACGAAGGATTTGAAGCCGACGAGCCGGAGGCGCTGGAACTGCATCGCGTCTCGATCAGCGCGCCCGGATCAGCGGGTCGATGGCCGCCGACAGGGCCTCCAGCGAATGGTCGCTGACCCGCCGGCCGTTGACGAAGAAGGACGGCGTACCTGTTACGCCTGCCGCCACGGCGCCGTCGACCTCGGCCTGCAGGGCCTGACTGGTCGCGGGGTTCTTCATGCAGGTCTCGATCTGTTCCTGGCTGCGGCCGCTGGCGGCGATGGCGGCGGCGAACCAGTCGCGGGCGTCGCCTTTTTCAAAGGCGGCGGCCTGACCGCTCATCAGGCTGTGGGCCACGTCGAAGAAGCGGTTCGGGGCGGCGCAGCGCGCGATGCCCGCCGCCGTCGCCGCGATCTGGGCCGGAGGCGTCGGCATGTCGCGGAACACCAGCCGCACCTTGCCGGTGTCGATATAGCGGGCCTTGAACTGCGGCAGGACGTCGTTGGTCCAATGGGCGCAATGGCTGCAGGTGAAGGAGGCGTATTCGATCACCGTCACCGGCGCATCGGCCCGGCCCATCACGCGGTCCGCCGCCGTGACAGCGGGCACGGCCGCCGTCGCGGAGGCGCGCGTCATAGCCGGATCAAGCGCCAGGACTGGAGCGGCGTTCAGGCTGGCTAGGGCCACGATTGACAGAAGGTGCAGGAGGCGAACAGTCATGCGGATTCTATAGCAGGGGATCGATGCTGGCCGACAGACCGGACAGGGAGTTGTCGGTCACGATTTGGCCGTTGACCATGAAGGTCGGGGTACCGGTCACGCCTGCCGCCGACGCCTGCTTGATACGTTGTTCCAGGGCTGCCACGGCGGCCTTGTCGGTGGCGCACTCTTGGAACTGGGCTTCGCTGAGGCCAGCGGCCTGGGCGGTGCGTAGCAGTATCTCGCGCGGCGGGACGCCGTTGCGCATTTCAGTCTGCGCCCGCATCAGGTGGTCGACGACCTCGAAATACTTATCGTCTCCGGCGCAGCGGGCGATCAGGAACCCCGCCACGGCAACATCTTGGGGCGGAGTGGGGAACTCCCGGAAAACGAAACGAACCTTGTTGTTGTCGACATATTTGGCCTTGAAGTCAGGCCAGACTGTCTCATTCCAGGCGGCGCACCCGGCGCAGGTGGTAGAAGCGTACTCGACCACCGTGACCTTGGCCCCCTCGGCCGCGCCCATGGCCATATCGCCCTGCGTCGCCGCCGCTCCGCTTCCGCCGCCCTGGTTGCAGGCGGACAGGATCAAGGCTGTGGCCGCCATGCCGACGACCGCTGCACGTTTCATCATGTCCGCCCCCTCCTCCCGTTTGGACGACTTACTTCGCCAGTTCGGCGTCGATGACTTCCGACAGGCCCGACAGCGAGCTGTCCGCCACCTTCACGCCGTTGACGGTGAAGTAGGGCGTGCCGGTCACGCCGGCGCTGATGCCGGCCTGGATGCGCTTCTCCATGGCCTCGATGGCGGCCTTGTCGCGGATGCAGTCGTTGATCTGCTGCTCGCTGAGGCCTGCCGCCTGGCCGGCGCGGAACAGGGTGGTGCGCGGCGCGACGCCCGCCTGCCATTCCTTCTGGCTGGCCATGATGTCGCTGACGACGTCGAAATACTTGTCCGGACCGGCGCAGCGCGCGATCAGGAAGCCGGCGACGGCGATGTCCTGGGGCGGGGTCGGGAATTCACGGAAGACGAAACGGACCTTGTTGTTGTCGACGTACTTCGTCTTGAACTCGGGCCAGACCTCTTCATTCCACACGGCGCAGTGGCCGCAGGTGACCGAGGCGTACTCCACGACCGTGACCTTGGCGCCTTCGGGGGCGCCCTTGGCCATGTCGCCTTCGACCTCGCCGCCAGCGCCGCCGGCCGAGCAGCCCGCCAGCACGGCCATCGAGGCCAGGGCTGCGGCGGACAGGGCCGCGCGGCGGCTCATGGCGGCGTATTTGAAGATCGGGGCCATCGGCTGGTCCTTGTCAGAAATGAGATTCAGAAACGTCGCGCGATTCGTGCGCGCAGGCGAAATCGTCTGAATGTCGAGAACGCCGATGGCGAAGGTTTGTCAACGCCCCTCGTCGCGTGGAGGCTGCGACAGCACGGCGCGGCCCAGCTTGCCCAGGGCTGCTTTCAGACTGTCGGGCGCCGCCTCCACCGAAGCGTTCAGTTCGGCTTCCGTCGCGGCGGGCAGGGGCGGCAGGACGGCGCGGCCGCGCGGGCGGGGCTTGGCTCCGGCGGCAGGCAGAGGCTTCACCGGCCCCTGGGCGATGCGCAGTTTCTCGACCGAGCCTGCGCCCAGGAACAGGTTCACCCGCTGAATGATGTCGGCCGACTGGTGCTGGACCAGCAGGGCCGCGGGGCCGACGACGCGCAGCTCCAGCACGCCGCCTGCATTGCCGCGCCCCTTGGTCAGCTTCTGGGGGCGGGTGACGCGGGCCAGACGTTCGCCCACGATCTCGACCCAGCGCGGCTCCAGCGCCGAGGCGCCGCGCCCGAACTGGGCGTCCAGCTTCTTGATCAGCGGCGCCAGCGACCGACCAGCCGGAGGCGGCGGGCGCGGAGCGGGACGCGTGCGCCGTTGCGCCAGGATCTGGCGCGCTTCGCTTTCGGTGGGCAGGGGACGACGCATTCATCCTATATAGCCTGACCGATGACCGACGTCCCCTCTCTCCGCGCCGCCCTGCTCGATTGGTATGACGCCCATGCGCGCAGCCTGCCGTGGCGCGCGCCGCCGGGGGCTGAGGCGAAGACCGACCCCTATCGCGTCTGGCTGTCCGAAGTGATGTTGCAGCAGACGACGGTGCCGCACGCCGCCCCCTATTTCGAGCGGTTCACCACGCGCTGGCCGACGGTGGGCGACCTGGCCGCCGTCGAGGACGCCGAACTGATGGCCGCCTGGGCGGGGCTGGGCTACTACGCCCGCGCGCGCAATCTGCTGGCCTGCGCCCGCGCCGTGGCGGCGGATCACAGCGGCGCCTTCCCGCAGACCGAGGCCGAGCTGCTGGCCCTGCCGGGAGTGGGCGCCTACACCGCCGCCGCCGTGGCCGCCATCGCCTTCGACCGGCCCGCCAATGTCGTCGACGGCAATGTCGAGCGGGTGATGAGCCGTCTGTTCGCGGTCGAGACTCCGCTGCCCGCCGCGCGGCCCGAGCTGCGCCGCCTGGCCGCCCTGTTCGTCGACGACCACCGACCCGGCGACTGGGCGCAGGCGCTGATGGATCTCGGCTCGGGCGTCTGTCGGCCCCGGTCGCCGCTGTGCGATCAGTGCCCGCTGGCCTTCGGCTGCGAGGCGCTGAAGACGGGGACGCCCGAACGCTATCCCTTGAAGACGAAGAAGGCCGAACGGCCGCATCGGCGCGGCCACGCCTATGTGCTGACCGATGACGCGGGGCGCGTCGCTTTGGTGCGGCGGCCGGACAAAGGGCTGCTGGGCGGCATGGCGGGCCTGCCGACCTCGGACTGGAGCGCGGCGCCGGATTTCGCTCCGCCGATGGAAGGCGATTGGCGGGCGGCCGGATCGGTCGAACACGTCTTCACCCACTTCAGCCTGACGCTGGAGGTGCATGTGGCCGAAGGGCAGGGCGACTTTCTGTGGACCTCAGCGGCTGAGGCGGCGAAGGCCCTGCCGACCGTGTTCAGGAAGGTGCTGGAGCGGGCTTTAGGAACCCTCTCCCGGCGGGAGAGGGCTTGAGCGCACGGCGGCGCAGCCGTCGTTCTGGCGCGAAAGGGTGAGGGGCTTGTCCCATCAATCGGCCGAAGGCCGCCGTCTCGCCGTTCTGCCACGGCCTCTGGCCGACTTTATCTGTGAACCCTCACCCTTTCGCCTGTTCCAATCGCTGCGCTCTTGGAGGCTCAAGCCCTCTCCCATCGGGAGAGGGTTAGCCGGTGGCTCGTAAATTCACCGCGCCGCTACGTTCGCGCGGCATGACCACGACATGGCCGTTCAGGCGTTGGAAATGCAGGTCGATCACCCCGTCGCCGACCTTCAGCCGCGTGATCGACAGCCGGTCCAGCCCGGCGGGCAGGGCGGGATTGTTGACCTCGACCAGGCCCTCGGCGGCGTCGATGCTCAGGCCCAGCACCGACTGCATCATCAGGAAGACCGACCCCGCCGCCCAGGCCTGGGGCAGGCAGGCGACCGGATAGGCGATCGGCGGCTCTCCCGTCTCGCGCACGAAGCCGCAGAACAGTTCGGGCAGCCGCATCTGGAAATGAGCGGCCGAGCCGTAGATCTCGCCCAGCAGCATGGCGACCGCCCGCCGTTCGCCGTAACGGGCCATCCCCGCCGCCGCCAGGGCCGTGTCGTGCGGCCAGACCGAGCCGTTGTGATAGCTCATCGGATTGAAGCGGGCCTGTCCCTTGGCCAAGGTCCGCAGGCCCCAGCCCGAACGGAACTCGGCCGTCAGCATCCGTCGCGTCACCCGCCGCGCCCGCTCATGCGAGGGCAGGCCCATGAACAGCAGGTGCCCGGCGTTGGAGGCGACGGCGCGGCACTGTTCCCCGTCGCCGTCCAGAGCGATGGCGTAGAAGCCCTCGTCCTCCATCCAGTAGCGGTCCTCGACCAGGGCGCGCAGCGCCTCTGCCCGCGCCGCCCATTCGAGGGCGCGGCCGTCGCCCAGCACCGCGCCCATCTCGGCCAGCGCCTTCCAGGCGGCGAAGGCATAGCCCTGGACCTCCAGCAGGGCGACCGGTCCCTTGGGAAAACGGCCGTCGGCGTGAAAGATGGAGTCTTCGGAGTCCTTCCAGCCCTGGTTCGACAGGCCGGTGTCCGCCGCGCGGGCGTAGTCGATCAGGCCGTCGCCGTTGCTGTCGCCGTAGTCGCTCATCCAGCCCGCCGCCGCGATCAGATGGGGCCACAGGGCGCGGATGGTCCCATAGTCGTTGGTGCGCTTGGCGTAGGCGCCGGCCAGGGCGATGAACAGGCAGGTGGTGTCGACCCCGCCGTAGTAGAGGCCGAAGGGCACCTCGCCCAGCACGCTCATCTCGCCGCCGCGCGTCTCGTGCATGATCTTGCCGGGCGCGGAATCCATGAAGGCGCTGGTCTCGGTCGCCTGACGCGAGGCCAGATAGGTCAGCACCCCCTTGGCCAGGCCGGGGTCGATCCACAGCATCTGCCAGGCGGTGATGATGCCGTCGCGCCCGAACGGGGTCGAGAACCACGGCGTCCCCGCATAGGGATAGGGGCCGGTCGGCAGATCGGTGACCAGCAGGGCGATGTCGGCCCTCGACTGCCGCAGCCAGTCGTTGAAGCCCTGGTTGCGTCCGCCCTCGACGATGGCGCCGCGCCGCAGCCGTCGTCGCATGGCCAGCCGCGCCAGAATGGCGTGCCAGCGCCAGCGCGCTTCGTCCGGCTGTTCGCAGGCGTCCAGACCGCATTCGATGAACAGGTCCAGGCTGCGCCCACGCGGCAGGCTGAACATGAACTCGGCCCGATTGGCGCTTAGGCGGGCGGGCGGCTCTGAGAACGCCAGGCAGCTGGTGCGCGCCACCCCGTCCACCCCCGTGTAGCTGAAGGTCACGCGCCGCCCGTCGATCACCGGCGGATGGATCTCGCCGTGCTGAGCCCGCACGGTGCCGCGCACCTGGAAGATGTCGGCGAAGTCCGCGTCGAACTCGAAGGTCAGCGGCAGCAGGATGTCTTCGACGCCGTGGTTGACCATCCGCACCCGCTCAAACAGCCGCCGGTCCCACAGGAAGCGCCGCCGCTCCAGATGCAGCACCCCCGCCGGGGCCGAGCGTCCGCCCATCGGCGGCAAGGGTCGATTGGTCGAGTGGCAGGTGAAGAAGACGTTGTCCTTGGTCACGCCTGAGCTGAGCCGCGACGGCCGCGCCCGCCCGACCGTCAGGACGAAGCGCGACAGCAGCCGCGTGTCCCGCTCGAACAGGCCGTCGGCGCCCGACTTCACGTCTCCCCAGTGATCGGCGACCAGGAAGGCGTCGCCGTCCTTCAGCGCCATCAGGGTCTCGAGCCCGTCCTGGTCGTTGGTGTCGGCGGCGGTGGTCTGGACCGAATAGGCGTCGTCCATAAGCGTCTCCGCTTGCGGTTCGTCCCCCCGGCTTGGGATCAGAAGCGAACGGCCCGCGCGCGGTTCAGTTCAGATGAAAACGGCGTTCGTCATCGGGCCGATAGGGTTAGGCCAGGGCGGCGAAGCTGCGCTCTTCCTCGATCGTCCGCATCGGGGCGGCGAACGGCCGCTGCGCCAGAAGGTCGGCGTAGACGTCCAGATACCGCCGCGCCATGGCCGTAGCCGAGAAGCGCAGGTCGAACCGCGCGCGGATCGCCTCCCGGTCCAGCCGGTGCGCCTCGGCGGCGGCGGCGACCGCCTCGTCCATGGATGAGACCAGGAAGCCGGTGGCCCCGTCCTCTATGATCTCGGGCGTCGAGCCGCAGGCGAAGGCGACGACGGGCGTGCCGCAGGCCATGGCCTCGATCATCACCAGGCCGAACGGCTCGGGCCAGTCGATGGGGAAGAGCAGGGCCTCGGCCCCGCCCAGGAAGGCGGACTTCTCCGCATCGCCGATCTCGCCGACGAACTCGACCAGGGGATTGCCGCGCACCAGCGGTTCGATTTCGGTCTCCCAATAGGCGCGGTCGGCGGCGTCGATCTTGGCGGCGATCTTCAGCGGCTTGTTCAGCCGGGTCGCGATCTCGATGGCGCGGTCGGGCCGCTTTTCGGGCGAGATACGGCCCAGGAAGGCGAGATAGCCCTGCGACTGGGGCGAGAAGCGATAGAGATCGCCCGGCATGCCGTGATGCACGGTCGCCCGCCAGTTGGCGTGGGGCAGGGGACGCCGCTGATCGTCGGAGATCGACACCAGGCCGTACTCCGTCCAGCGTTCGTAGATCGGAGCGAGATCCTTCAGGTCCAGTCGCCCGTGCAGGGTCGTCACCGTCTTGTCCGCCCAGCCTTCGAAGAAGGGAAAGTGGATCATGTCGGTGTGGAAATGGATGACGTCGAAACGGTCGGCGCGGTCCAGCACCTCGGCCAACTGGGCCATGTGGGCCGCCAGATCGGACTTCAACGCGGCGGGGTCCAGACGGATGGCCTGATCACGGACGGAGATCAGGCGGGCGCGCGTGCGCGCATCGGCGCTGGCGAACAGGGTGACGTCGTGGCCCAACTCGACCAGGGCGTCGGTCAGGTGGGCGACCACGCGCTCCGTGCCGCCGTAAAGCCGGGGCGGCACGGCCTCGTACAAGGGCGTGACTTGGGCGATTTTCATGGCAGGCTCCTGCGTCGCGTGAAGACGCGACGCCGAAACCTCAATCCGCCCAGGATCGCCGGGTTCCAGCGTTGCCGGAACGATATTCTTCAACGCCGCCTGTAGGTTATGAGGCGGTGAGAAGCGTCGGCCTTACTGCATCCCGGCGCGGATTTCGGCGCGCAGGGCGTCGATGGGGCGCAGGCCCGTATCCGTCTTGAAGCGCCAATAGGTCCAGCCGTTGCACGCCGGGGCGTTCTCCAGCAGGGCGCCTAGCTTGTGGATCGAGCCGGTCAGGGCGCCGGACACCAGCGAACCGTCGGCCCGCACCCGCGCCTCGCGCTCGCCCTTGGGGCAGTACAGCTTGTCGCCCGGCGCCAGCAGCCCGGCCTCGACCAGGGCGCCGAAGGGCACCTTGGGCTCGGCCTTCTTGGAGCCGGTGACGACCAGGTCTTCCGGCGCGGCGGGGATGACGGCCTTGATGCGCTTTTCGGCCAGTTTGGCGTAGGTCTCGTCGCGTTCGATGCCGATGAAGCGGCGACCCAGGCGCTTGGCCGCCGCCCCCGTCGTGCCGGTGCCGAAGAAGGGGTCCAGCACCACGTCGCCGACGCGGCTGGCCGACAGCAGCACGCGGTGCAGCAGGGCCTCGGGCTTCTGGGTCGGGTGGGCCTTGTCGCCGTTCTCGTCCTTCAGCCGCTCGCCGCCGGTGCACAGGGCCAGGGTCCAGTCCGAGCGCATCTGGGTGTCTTCGTTGAAGGCCTTCAGCGCGTCGTAGTTGAAGGTGTAGCGTTTCTGCTCACGCGACTTGGCGGCCCAGATCAGCGTCTCATGCGCGTTGGTGAAGCGCGTGCCCTTGAAGTTCGGCATCGGGTTCGACTTGCGCCAGATGATGTCGTTCAGCACCCAGAAGCCCAGATCCTGCATCGCCGCGCCCAGGCGGAAGATGTTGTGATAGCTGCCGATGACCCAGAGCGAGCCTTCGTCCTTCAGCACGCGGCGGCACTCGCCCAGCCAGGCGCGGGTGAAGGCGTCATAGGCGGCGAAGCTGTCGAACTTGTCCCAGTCGTCGTCGACCGCGTCGACCTTGGAGTTGTCGGGACGCAGCAGGTCGCCGCCCAGCTGCAGGTTATAGGGCGGGTCGGCGAAGACCATGTCCACCGACTTGTCCGGCAGGCCCTTCAGCACCTCGATGCAGTCGCCACGCAGGATGACGTCGGTCTTCAACTCGGACATGGAAAAGCGGCCCCGGACAGATGAGACGCTTATGGTGAATCCTTACGGTTAAGGCGGAGTAACCAAGATTCAGATCCGGCCCTGTCTCTGCGAGGAGAGAACGAACGAAGGGGTATGCAAATCACATACTGTCTGGGCTATGACGCGAAGATGATCCGTCGTCTTCGCCCCGTTCCGTTCGCCCTTGGGCCTGTCCACTTCGTCGGTATCGGCGGCATCGGCATGAGCGGCATCGCCGAGATCATGCTGAAGATCGGCTATCAGGTGCAGGGCTCTGACGCCAAGGCCAGCGCCAACACCGAGCGGCTCGAGAAGCTGGGCGCCCGCATCTACATCGGCCACGACGCCGCCCATGTGACCGAGGGCGTCTCGGCGGTGGTCTATTCCACGGCGGTCAAGTCGACCAACCCCGAGCTGGCGGTGGCGCGCGAACGCCGCATTCCTCTGGTGCGCCGGGCCGAGATGCTGGCCGAGCTGATGCGGCTGCAGTTCTCGATCGGCGTGGGCGGCACGCACGGCAAGACGACGACGACCTCGATGGTCGCAGCCCTGCTGGACGCAGGCTCGCTGGACCCGACGGTGGTTAACGGCGGCATCATCAACGCCTATGGCACCAACGCGAAGGTCGGCGAGGGCGACTGGATGGTGGTCGAGGCGGACGAGAGCGACGGCTCCTTCCTGCGCCTAAAATGCACCGTGGCGATCATCACCAACATCGACCCGGAGCACCTGGACCACTACGGCGATTTCGACGCGGTGAAGAAGGCGTTCGGCGACTTCATCGAAGACATTCCCTTCTACGGCTTCGGCGTGGTCTGTCTGGATCATCCCGAGGTGCAGAAGCTGGCGGCCCAGATCGACAACCGCCGTCTGGTCACCTACGGCCTGAACCCTCAGGCCATGGTCCGCGCCGACAATGTGCGCATGGACCCGGACGGCTCGCGCTTCGACGTGGTGATCCAGGGGCAGGGCATGGCCGCCCTGGGCGAGCCTGCGCGCATCGAGAACCTGCACCTGCCGATGGCGGGTTGGCACAACGTCTCCAACGCCCTGGCCGCCATCGCCGTGGCGCGCGAGATCGGGGTGGACGATGACGCCATTCGCGCCGGCCTGGCCGGCTTCGGCGGGGTCAAGCGCCGCTTCACCACCACGGGCGTGGCTCATGGGGTGCGCGTCATCGACGACTACGGCCACCATCCGGTCGAGATCGCCGCCGTGCTTAAGGCCGCGCGCCAGGTGGTGCAGAACGCCGACAACACCGGCCGCGTCATCGCCGTGGTCCAGCCGCACCGCTACACCCGCCTGCGCGATCTGATGGAGGACTTCTCCACCTGCTTCTCGGACGCCGACAGCGTTCTGGTCGCCGACGTCTATCCGGCGGGCGAGCAGCCGATCGAGGGCGTCGACAAGCACGCCCTGGTCGAGGGCGTCCGCCGCTACGGCCACCGCCACGTCGCCGCGCTGGAGAACGCCGCCGTCCTGCCGCGCGTCATCAAGGATGAGGCCAAGCCCGGCGATCTGGTGGTCCTGCTGGGCGCCGGCGACATCACCAGCTGGGCCTACGCCCTGCCGGCGCAGCTGGAGGCGTTGGCTTAATCTCATGCTCCCGATCATCCCGGCGGACGCCGGGATCTAGTGAGAGCTTCACGACGAAGCCTTGCCGCCCTACATCGGATCAACGTCAAACGGCTGGATGCAGCCAAAGCACTGAATCCCGGCGTCGTCCGCCGGGATGAGCGGATTTATCGGATGGCCTGGACTGACAACCTCCCCGCCGTGCGCGGCAAGCTGCTGCTGAACGAGCCGCTGGGGCCCTACACCTGGTTCCGCGTGGGCGGGGCGGCGGACGCCCTGTTCATTCCGGCGGACGCCGATGATCTGGCCGACTTCCTCAAGGCCCTGCCCGAGGACGTGCCGGTGACGGCCATCGGCGTCGGCTCGAACCTGATCGTGCGCGACGGCGGGGTCGAGGGCGTGGTGATCCGTCTGGCGGGCCGCGCCTGGGGGCAGGTGACGACCGACGGCGTCACGGTCACGGCGGGCGCAGGCGCGCTGGACAGCATGGTGGCGCGCGCCTCGGCCAAGGCGGGCATCGCCGGGCTGGAGTTCTATGCGGGCATCCCCGGCTCGATCGGCGGCGCCCTGACGATGAATGCGGGCTGCTATGGCTCCGAGACGAAAGACGTGCTGGTTTCGGCCTGGGGCCTGAACCGCAAGGGCGAGCGGGTCGAATTGGCCCTGGCCGACTTCGGCTACACCTACCGTCACTCGAACGCTCCGGCCGACATCATCTGGGTCGAGGCGACCTATCGCGGGACGCCCGACGCGCCCGAGGCTGTCGCCGCCCGGATCAACGAGATCACCGAGCGCCGCGAGAAGACCCAGCCGATCCGCGAGAAGACCGGCGGCTCGACCTTCAAGAACCCGGACGGCCATTCCTCGTGGAAGCTGGTCGACGAGGCGGGCTGGCGTGGCAAGCTGCACGCCGCGCCTGCACCGCATGGGGGCGGCGGCGCGAAGTTCAGCGAGTTGCACTCCAATTTCATGATCAACCCCGGCGAGGCGACCGCCGCCGATATCGAGGGGCTGGGCGAAGCGGTTCGCGCCGACGTGTTGGAAAAGACGGGCGTGCAGCTGAACTGGGAAATCAAGCGGATCGGGCGTCCGTAATCCTTCTCCCCTTGTGGGAGAAGGTGGCCCGTCAGGGCCGGATGAGGGGTGTCGACGCGACGTTCCCTAATCCTGGCCCCAATCCCAGCCGCTTGCCCGTATCCTCGCATCCCTCATCCGTCTTGCTCCGCAAGCCACCTTCTCCCTCAAGGGGAGAAGGAAGAGGGTGACGAATTTCCTTCCACGACCCCGTATCGTTTCCAACCGGTTAACCGTATTCAGGGCATAGGGGTGGGCTAGTCTTCGGATGTCGCCATGCGTACGCCCTTGAACACCCTCCATGTCGCTGTCCTGATGGGCGGCCTGTCGTCGGAACGCGAGGTCTCGCTGTCCTCGGGGCGCGGCTGCGCGGACGCCCTGGAGGGACAGGTCGCCAAGGTCACGCGCGTCGACGCCGGTCGCGACCTGGCTCAGGTGCTGACGGCGCTGAAGCCCGACGTCGTTTTCAACGCCCTGCACGGCAAATGGGGCGAGGACGGTTGCGTCCAGGGCATCCTGGAAACGCTCAAGATTCCCTACACCCACTCCGGCGTCCTGGCCTCGGCCCTGGCGATGGACAAGGACAAGTCCAAGGCCGTGCTGCACGCGGCGGGCGTCATCGTGCCCGGCGGCGGCCTGTTCGACCGGCATGAAGTGGCGTCGCGCCACGTCATCGACCCGCCCTATGTGGTCAAGCCGAACGCCGAGGGCTCCTCGGTCGGCGTCTTCCTAGTGCGCGAGGGCGCCAACCGTCCGGTGGCCGAGGTCGGCGCCGAGGACTGGACCTATGGCGATCAGGTCATGGTCGAGCCCTTCATCCCCGGCAAGGAGCTGGCGGTCAGCGTGATCGGCGAGGCGACCGGCCCGCGCGCCCTGACCATCACCGACATCACCCCGACCAAGGGCTTCTACGACTACGAGGCCAAATATGCGCCCGGCGGCTCGCGGCACGTCCTGCCCGCCGAGTTGCCCTCGCACGTCTTTGACAAGGCTTTACGTCAGGCCGAGCTGGCCCACGCGGCCATGGGGTGCCGAGGCGTCTCCCGCGCCGACTTCCGTTATGACGATGTTAACGACGTTCTCGTTCTGTTGGAGGTGAACACCCAGCCCGGCATGACCCCGACCTCGCTCGTCCCCGAGCAGGCGGCCTTTGTCGGTATGGATTATCGCGAACTGGTTCGTTGGATGGTGGAGGACGCCTCATGCCCGCGGTAGTGCGCGGCGGTCGGCGACAGTCTTCGGGCAAGGGCGGGGCGCGCGGCGCTCCGTCCGGCCGCGCGGCCGAGATCGGCCGTCTGGACATGTCGCCGCGCGTCGTGGCGGCGACCCTGGTGGTCGGCGTCGGCATACTGGCGGCCGTGCTGGCCACGGGCGCACGGGCCGAGCGTATCTCGACGGCTGTCTCCGAACGCTTTGACTCGGTCACGACAGGCATGGGTCTGAAGGTGCGTCAGGTCCACGTCACCGGCGCCTCGCCCGAGGCCGCCGCCGCCGTGCGCGCCGCCGTCGGCGTCCATGCCGACCAGCCCATCGTCAGCCTCGATCTGGCCGCCGTGCGCGAACGTGTGCAGTCGGTCGGCTGGGTCAAGGAGGCGCGCGTGGTGCGCCTGCTGCCCGACACCCTGATCGTCGACGTCAAGGAACACGACCGTCTCGCCGTCTGGCAGGTGGGCGGCAAGGCGCACGTCATCGACGCGCAAGGGATCGTCATTCCCGGCGCCGACGCGGGCCGCTATCCCCGACTGCCGCTGGTGGTGGGAAAGGGCGCGGATCAGGCCGCCTCCGACGTCCTGCCCCTGCTGGCCCAGCGCCCGCGTCTGATGGCCAAGGTGGACGCCCTGGTCCGCGTGGACGAACGCCGCTGGGATCTGCGCCTCAAGGACGGCGCCCTGATCCAGCTGCCCGCCGTGGATCAGGAATCCGCCCTCATCCGCCTCGACGCCCTGGACCAGCGCGAACGCCTGCTGGACCTGGGCTTCGCCCGCATCGACCTTCGCACGCCGGAGGAAGTGGCCGTTCGCCCTTCCGAAGGCGCCGCTTGACCCTCTGACCCCTTAGGACACGACCCCATGGTTGGACGCAGCCGAGACATGAAGCCGGAACAGGGCAGGGGCGCGCCGCGCGCGCCGGTCGTGGCCGCGCTCGATCTCGGCCAGGCCAAGGTCGCCTGCTTCATCATGAAGCCCGACGGCGTGCGCCACGCCGACCGCACCATCCGCGTCGCCGGCGCCGGCCACGTCCAGTCGCGCGGCGTCAAGGGCGGGGCCATCGTCAACATGGACGAGACGGCCCAGGCCATCGGCCACGCCGTCGAACGCGCCGAGCGCGCGGCGGGCGCTCCTGTCTCCGGCGTCGTCGTCACCACGGCCATCGGCCAGATGGCCAGCCACCGGGTGCAGGCGCGCGTCTCGCTCGGCTCACACCCGATTAGCGACGCGGATCTGGCCCGCGCCATCGGCATGGCCCTGGCGCAGATCCGCCTGCCCAACCGTCGTCCGATCCACGTCCTGCCCATCGCCTGGTCGGTGGACGGGGCGCGCGGCGTCCACGACCCGCGCTCGATGCGCGGCGGCTCGCTGGGGCTGGACCTGCTGGTCGTCTCCATGTCCGAGGGGTCGTTCAACGCCCTCAGCCACTGCCTCGAACTGGCCCACCTGGACCTGCAGGGCGTGGCCGCCGCGCCCGTCGTTTCCTCCCTCGCCGCGCTGGAAGAGGATGAGATGGAGCTGGGCGCCCTGTGCATCGACATGGGCGGCGGTTCGACCTCGGCGGCGGTCTGGGGCGGTCGCTCCCTGCTGCATATCGAAAGCCTGAACGTCGGCGGCGACCATGTGACCGCCGACATCGCCCGCGGCCTGTCGACCTCGCGCGTCGGCGCCGAACGACTGAAGACCCTCCACGGCTCGGCCATGGCTTCGGCCAATGAAGACCGCGAAATGCTGGAAGCTCCGCCGCGCGGCGAGGACGCCTCGGCCGGTCCGGTCATCGTCCCGCGCGCCATGCTCAAGACCGTCATCGCCCCGCGCGTCGAAGAGACGCTGGAGCTGCTGCGCGACCGCCTGAAGCACGCCGGGCTGGGCCTCGAACCCGGCGCGGGCCTGGTCCTGACCGGCGGCGCCAGCCAGCTGAACGGCGTGCGCGAGCTGGCCGTGCGCGTCTTCGACCGCCCGGTGCGCCTGGGCCGCCCGCAACGCGCGCCCCACCTGGCCGACGCCGCCGCCGGCCCTGCCTTTTGCTCAGCCGCAGGCGTCCTTCTGCGCGCCGCCTACGGTCCGCGCGAGGCCGTCTCCGCCCGCAAGCTGATGTCCCGCCAGATCACAGCGGCGGATGCGCCCAAGGTCCACCGTGGCGGTATGGTGGCGCGCGCGGCGGGCTGGCTGCGGGATAATCTGTGAGTTTTTGGCGCGCTCCCTCCTTGAAAGACTAGAGCCATGCTCCTGCTTTCGCACAACTACGTGACGTCGTCATCGCCTCTGACGGCGATGTCTTTTGAGGCTATTGATAACACGGGGTTCACCAACATCGCCGAGGCGCTGAACTAGCAACCGCTGGCGGGCGCCCCGGTCATGCTGGATGGCGATTAGCAGGGTTGCGATCTTGGCCTTCGTATCGTGAACTTGTTTAACCTGGGCATCAACCGCCCCTCAATCTTCTCTGGCGCTGGTGCGGACAATCGAGTTGACTGCTCGAGGATCGGAAAATGGCAATGAAGATGGTGCGGTTTCGGTCGCACCCTTTTTTATTGAACTTGGTCGGGTGAACCGCTGGGGGTGGTCTGAAAGCCGACTCACGCTATTCATGGTAACCCTTCGTTAACGCAGTCAGGGTTTTCCTTAACGCGCTCATAACCAATGCGATTCGGCGGGGAGTTCGCATCGGGGACGAAGGGCAGGGTCCTTAGGTCGGAATAATACAATGTCTCTCTCGCTGGTCAGGCCGGAAGCTACGGAATTGAAGCCCCGCATCGTCGTCTTCGGCGTAGGCGGAGCGGGCGGAAACGCGGTCAACAACATGATCGACTCCGGCCTTGAGGGCGTGGAGTTCGTCGTCGCCAACACCGACGCCCAGCATCTGAGCTTCGCCAAGACCGACCGCCGCATCCAGCTGGGCGAGACGATCACGCAAGGGTTGGGCGCGGGCGCCCACCCCGAAGTCGGCATGAACGCCGCCGAGGAGAGCGCGGACGAGATCCATGCGCACCTGGAAGGCGCGCACATGGTCTTCATCACCTGCGGCATGGGCGGCGGCACCGGCACCGGCGCGGCGCCGGTCATCGCCAAATGCGCGCGTGATCGCGGCATCCTGACCGTCGGCGTGGTGACCAAGCCCTTCACCTTCGAGGGTCGTCACCGGATGCGCCTGGCCGACGCGGGCGTGGCCGAGCTGCAGCGCTACGTCGACACTCTGATCGTCATTCCGAACCAGAACCTGTTCCGCGTCGCCAACGAACGCACCACCTTCTCCGACGCCTTCGGCATGGCGGACCAGGTGCTGCACTCGGGCGTCCGCTCGATCACCGACCTGATGATCCTGCCGGGTCTGATCAACCTCGACTTCGCCGACGTCCGCGCCGTGATGAGCGAGATGGGCAAGGCCATGATGGGCACGGGCGAGGCCACGGGCGACGACCGCGCCCTGCTGGCGGCGCAGAACGCCATCGCCAACCCGCTGCTGGACGAGACCAGCCTGAAGGGCGCCAAGGCCGTGCTGGTGAACATCACCGGCGGCATGGACATGACCCTGCTGGAAGTCGACGAGGCCGCCAACGCCATCGCCGGCGAAGTGGACGGCGACGCCAACATCATCTTCGGCGCCGCCTTCGATCCGGCCCTGGACGGCAAGATCCGCGTCTCGGTCGTCGCGACCGGCATGGATGAAGCAGTCATCCAGCAGATCGAGCCGCAGGGCCAGAGCTTCGGCCGCACCGGCGGCCTGCCGAACGCGGCGCCGCGTCAGCCGGAAGTCCGCATCGATCCGGTGCGCGAAGCCGCGCCGCAGCCGGCGCCCGCTCCGATCTATGAAGCTCCGGCCGCGCGTGCGCCTGAGCCGAAGATCGAAGCCAAGCCCGAGCCGGTCATCCGTGACGCGCCGCGCAATCTGGAGCCGATCGTCGATCCGTGGGTCGAGGAATATGAGCAGAGCGCCGGTCGGGCCCAACCCGCCGCCTCTTCCGAGCAGGGCGACCTCTATTTCGACCGTGCGCCGCAGCGTCAGCAGCCGGCGCCGCAGCAACCGGCCCAGCGTCCGGCCGCCCGTCATGAAGAGCCCGCCGAGGAGCCCTTCTACGACGAGCGCGACCATCGCCGCAGCGGTTGGAGCCTGTTCGGCCGCAAGCGTCAGCAGCCGCAGCAGCAACAGTCCTATGCGCCGCCGCCGTCGTCGAACCGCACGACCCAGCAACTGCGCCAGACCCAGGCGATGCAGCCCCAGCAGCAAGATCCGCAGGTGGGCCAGTCCGAGGATGACGACCTGGAGATCCCTTCCTTTCTCCGCCGCCTCGCGAACTGATCGGCCTAAGAAGCCCTGAAACAGAAACGCCCCGGAGCCGACCTCCGGGGCGTTTTTGCGTGTGGGGACGGGGGCTGGGACGTGTCGCCGAACCGAAACAATCCGAAACCCGACTTTCATTTCGGGCTTGAGCGCCGAGGCGTAAACGACAGGTGAGGCGAAGACCGTCCCGTTTGGGGCGGGTCGCGCAACAGAGAGTTTCCGAGTGACGGTCCGCAACGACCAGTACGAACAGACCATCGTCGCCCCGGCCATCTGCGCCGGCGTCGGCGTGCACACCGGCCGCCGCGTGCGTCTGGTCGTGCGCCCGGCTGCGCCCGGCCACGGCATCGTCTTCGTGCGCACGGACGTCACCGACCGCGACAACCGCATCCCCGTCTCGGGCGAGGCGGTCGTGGACGCGCGCCTGAACACCATGATCGAGAACGCGGCGGGCGTGCGCCTGTCGACGATCGAACACCTGATGGCCGCCCTGGCCGCCCTGGGCGTCTCCAACGCCGTGATCGAGGTGGACGGGCCGGAACTGCCGATCCTGGACGGCTCGGCGCTGCAGTTCGTGCAACTGCTGGACCGCGCGGGCTTCCGCCGTCAGGAAGCGCCCCAGACCTATATCGAGATCCTGAAGCCCATCCGGGTGGAGGAGGGCGACAAGTCCGCCGTTCTTAAGCCCTGCGACCGCTATGAGATGCGCTTCGAGATCGAATTCCCCACGCCGGTCATCGGCCATCAGGTGGTGGATTTCGTGGTGGACGAGGCGACCTTCCGTTCGGACATCATGGCGGCCCGCACCTTTGGCTTCGCCCATGAGGTCGAGGCCCTGCGTCAGGCCGGTCTGGCCCGCGGCGGCTCGCTGGAGAACGCCGTGGTCATCGACGGCGACCAGATCCTGAACCCCGGCGGCCTGCGCATGGAGCGCGAATTCGTGCGCCACAAGGCGCTGGACGCCATCGGCGACCTGTATGTGCTCGGCGCGCCGCTGCTGGGTCGCTATGAAGGCGTCAAGGCGGGCCACGCCCTGAACAACAAGCTGGTCCGCGCCCTGCTGGCTCAGCCGGATGCGTGGCGCGAGACGGTTCGCGTGCCCGACATGGCGATGGCGGGCTGACCGCTTCCTTCTCCCCTTGAGGGAGAAGGTGGCAGGCGGAGCCTGACGGATGAGGGGTGTGATCGCCCGGGCATCCGGATGGGCGCGTCGCCGTCCTCGCTAATTTTTAGATGCCGGCTGACACCCCTCATCCGAGCGCCTCCGGCGCCCACCTTCTCCCTCAAGGGGAGAAGGGTCAGGTGAGGGTGATTGCTGAGATCAACCGGCCGAAGTCGGGCTCGCCCGCCAGATAGGCGCGACGGTTGGAGTAGAAGCGCCCTTCATCGGCGCGCGTGTCGTCGCCGGTCCAGGCCGCCTCGCCGACGCCCGCCTGCTCCAGCCGCCACAGGACGAAGCCGGGCAGGTCGAACTGGCGCTTGTCGTCCGTCGCGCCGGGGGCGAAGAAGCGTTCGCTGCCGGGATCGTGGTGGGCGAAGCGGTCCTGATAGTCGGCGCCGACCTCATAGGAGGCCTGGGCGATGCAGGGGCCGACGACGGCGACGATGCGCGACGACTCGGCGCCCAGCGCCTGCATGGCCGCGACCGTCGAGTGGATGACGCCGCCAAGAGCGCCCTTCCAGCCTGCGTGGGCGGCGCCGATGACGCCCGCCTCGGCGTCGGCGAACAGCACGGGGGCGCAGTCCGCGGTCAGGACGGTCAGCACCGGCCCCTTCACGCCCGCGACCACGGCGTCACCCTCGGGGCGTTCTCCGGCCCAGCCGCTTTCGGCCACGCGGGCGACGGCGGAGTGGACCTGATAGCATCCGCACAGGTCGTCGGCGGCGCCGCCCATCCATTCGGCGACGCGGCGGCGGTTCTCGGCGACGTGGGCCGGGTCGTCCTTGGAGCCTACGCCCGCGTTCAATCCGGCGTAGATGCCGTCCGATACGCCGCCCGCACGGGTGAAGAATCCGTGGCGCACCCCGGCCCTGGTCAGCAGCGGATGGGTGATGGGGTTCAGGCTCATGCGGCGCCCTCCAGTCCGAAACGGGCGGCGTCGATGGCGGCCTGAACGGCCTTGCGGGCCTGGGGGCTGTTCTTCCAGCAGGTCGAGCCGACGCTGGCGGCTGCTCCGGCGCAGACGACGGCCGCGTCGGCCTGGGCCAGACGGGCGAAGCCGCCGACGCCCAGTTCTTCCAGCCGCTGGATTACCTTGGGACCGACGCCCTTGGTCGCCAACAGGATCCGGCGCTCATGCTTGGTGAAGGTCATGGCCGCATCAGTCTCCATCATCGGGCGGGCCGCGTCAGAAGCCCGGCAGGGCCAGTGAACGGGGCGAGAAGATCGCCGTCGCCTTGAATAGCTCGCCCATCTGATCTGGCGCGGTCAGGCGATCCAGCTGGCGCTGGATCACCGGGGCGGCTTCGGGGCGTCCCTGCATCAACCGCTGGGCGCGAGCTTCGATCCCCAGCGCCTTCAGGAAGGCGCCCTGGCTGACGCAGCCGGTGACGTCGGCGCCGCCGCGCACGGCGGCCTCCAGCACCAGGGGGAAGTCGGCCCACTGCGTCAGGTCGGCCTCGCCCGGCGTCGACAGGGGATCAACCTTCTGGTGCCGCCGCAGGGCCTGAAGCGTGTCGCCCGCCTCGGGCTTGCTGCGGCCGTAGTCGATCAGCAGGGCGGCGCCGGATGCGGCGCGGATCAGGCTGGCCAGATCGCGGCCGAAGGCGGCCTGCTGTTCCGAAATCTCGATGATCTGGCCCGGTTCGACGTCAAATCCCGGCGTCTCGAAGCCGTCGGCGATGGCGGTCAGGCCGAAGGTCAGTTCATCAGCGTCGGTGACGCCGATGCGGCGCTCGGCCCAGCCGCCCTCGGTCTTGATGAACTGGCGCGCGGGCAGGCAGTCCAGCACCTCATTGGCGATCAGGATGACAGGGGCGTCCGTCTCGATCTTGTGCAGGGCGCTGAGCCAGCGCGGATGCGCGTCGGCGTCGGCCAGTCGCCGCGCCTGCTCGGCGCGCAAGGGGGCGCTGGGCTCGATCAGGATCAGGTCGACCGCCTGCAGGAAGCCGGGGACCAGCCGCGCCGCGCGCAGCACGTCGGACATCAGCGTGCCGTCGCCCGGCCCGACCTCGACCAGCCGCACCCGCTCGGGCGCGCCCAGACGGGTCCAGGTCTCGACCGCCCACAGGCCGATCAGTTCGCCGAACATCTGGCTGACCATGGGGGCGGTGATGAAGTCGCCCCGCTCGCCCAGCGCCGGTCGGGTGGCGTAATAGCCGCCCTTTGGGTCGTGCAGGCATCGGGTGACGTAGTCCGCCACCGTCATCGGCCCGGTCAGCACGATCTCGCGGACCAGGCGGTCCTTGAGCGTCTCCGCCATGATGGTCTTACGCCTCCGTGACGGCCGGCTTCTTCAGCGCCCGCCAGATCAGCCAGGCGCCGACCAGCATCATCGGGATCGACAGGATCATGCCCATGGTCAGGCCCAGCGGCAGGTTCTCCAGCCCGGCGTCGGGCTGACGCACGTTCTCCAGCGCGGCGCGGCAGACGCCGTAGCCCAGCAGGAACAGGCCGGTGACGAAGCCGGGACGCTTCAGCATCCGCCACTTCCAGATCGCCAGCGACAGGATGACGAACAGCAGCAGGCCCTCCAGCCCCGCCTCATACAGCTGGCTGGGGTGGCGCGGCTCGTTGCCGGCGGGGCAGAAGCCGTACATCTGCTGGATGCGTTCGTTGCAGAAGCGGATGGCCCAGGGAACCGTCGTTTCGCGCCCCCACAGCTCGCCGTTGATGAAGTTGGCGATGCGGCCAAAGAACAGACCCAGCGGCGCGACCGGGGCGATCAGGTCGCCCAGGCTGAGCGGGTTCACCTTCTGGCGATTGGCGTAGAGGGTGATGGCGATGACGACGCCCAGGAAGCCGCCGTGGAAGCTCATCCCGCCGGTCCACAGCTGCAGCAGCTCCAGCCGCTCGCCCCAGCTGTCGCCGGTGAACAACTGAGCGAACATCTCCGGCTTGTAGAAGAGGGCGTAGCCGAAACGACCGCCCAGGATGACGCCCAGCGTGATCCACAGCACCAGGTCGTCCAACTGCTGGCCATTCACCGGCGACTTGCCTGGCGCCCACAGCCGCTCGGTCTTGGCCAGACGCGAGGCGTACCACCAGCCCAGGACGATGCCGGCGACATAGGCCAGGGCGTACCAGCGAATGGGCAGGGGGCCGAGGTGGATCAGGACAGGGTCGAATTCGGGAAAGGGCACGGGGCCTCCGTCTGCGCCTTCAGAAGTTGTCCATCGTCTAGCAAGCGGGACTGCATTCGTCGCGCGCTTTTCCCGCGAAGCAGTCTATAGGCCGCAGGCAGGTAAGATTTGGTTTACCCAAATCAATGCACCGTTAACCACGTTCGGGCCGATGGTCCGAGAGTTCTCAAGAGGCCGCCATGCAGACGCGCAATCCCCTCCTTGATGAGTTCGCCAAGCTGACCACCGGCGCCATGGGCCTGGCCCAGGCCGCGGGTGAAGAGGCCAAGGCCGCCTGGCGCGCCCAGGCCGACCGCTTCGTCGCTGAAATGGATCTGGTCCGTCGCGACGAGTTCGACGTGCTGAAGGACGAGATCGCCGCCCTGCGCGCCGAGATCGCAGCGCTGAAGGCTGCGGCTCCGGCCCCGAAGAAGGCCGCCAAGGGATCGTCCACAGACGCGGCTTCGACCCCGGATTCAGCCGGTTGAGCCGAATCTGCGAACACGCCTACCGTCCTCGAAAGCGCTCACTTGAGTCGCTGTCGCTGCTGAAGAAGTTGAACGCCTGATGGATGCTGTGAGACCCGAAGAGGTCGACCTGCCCTTTGATCCGCTGGATGTGGTCGAACACGTCCTGACGGCGGAGAACCTGCCGTTCGACCGCACGGACGAGGGCGATCTGGCCTTCGCCCTGGCCGGCGACTGGAAGGACTATGAGCTGTGGTTCGCCTGGCGGCCCGAGGGCGACTGCCTTCAGCTGTGCCTGGCGCTGGACCTGCGGGTGGCCAAGACGCGGCGCGCGGCGGCCTATGAACTGGTCTCCATGATCAACCAGCGCACCTGGCTGGGCCATTTCGAGATCTGGCCGGACGAGGGCGAGATCGTCTTCCGCCACGCCCTGGCCCTGCCGCACACCGAGCGTCCGACCCTGGCCCAGGCCGCGTCCATGATCGACGCGGCGGTCGAGGCGGCGGACCGTTACTACCCCGCCTTCGACTTCATGGTGCGCGGCTCCAAGAAGCCGAAGGAGGCGATCGACGCCTGCCTGTTCGAGACCGTGGGCAACGCCTGATGAGCGGCAACGGACGTCCGGTCGTGCTCCAGGGCGTCGGGCGCCTGGGCTCGGCCATTCTGGAAGGCTGGCTGGCGACGGGCGCCGTCGACCCGGCCGATCTGATCATCCTGACGCCGTCCGAAAAGCCGGTCGCCGAGGCGGCGCGGGCCAGGGGCGCGCGGATCAATCCGCCGCTGGAGGAACTGGCGAACGCCCGCGCCTTCGTCATCGGCGTCAAACCCGCCAAATGGCTGGAGGCCGCGCAGGCCGTCCTGCCGCATCTGGCGGCGGACGCCGTGATCGTCTCGGTCATGGCCGGGGTGCGCGGCGAGACGATCTCTGACGGCTATGACGGCCGCCCGGTCGTGCGCGTCATGCCGACGACCGGCGTGGCCCAGGCGCGCGGGGTGGCGACGTTGTGGGCGGCGGAGGCTGAGGCCCTGGCGGTTGGGCGCGAACTGTTCGAGCCGATCGCCGAGACGGTTCTGCTGGACGACGAGGCCCTGATGCACGCGGCGACGGCGGTGTCCGGCTGCGGACCGGCCTATTTCTTCGCCTTCACCCGCGCCCTGGCCGAGGCCGGGGAGGCCGAAGGTCTGTCGCCCGAGGCGGCCGCGCGACTGGCGCGCGCCACCCTGCGTTCGGCTGCGTCGGGCGTGGAGGGCGACGAGGCTCTGAGCGCCCTGATCGATCGCGTGGCCTCGCCCGGCGGGGTGACGCAGGCCGGTCTCATCGCCCTCAATGAAAACGGCGCCCTCGACCGTTCTGTCGAAAGCGCCGTGAAGGCGGCGGTCGCCAAGTCTACTGAACTCAGCGGCTGATCGTCAGGCGCTTCAGCGCCGGACGAAACGACCCTCGGCCAGGTTGCGGGCCAGGCGGTCATAGGCGCGCTGGGCGTCGGTCCAGGTGGTCGAACCGCGGGCATCGGCCAGGGTCGGGGTGTAGTAGTCGAACTTGACCGGCTGGACCTCGCCCGAGGCCATGGTCACCGAGCCTTCCACCGCCGCACCGCCGATCGACAGGCTGCGCATGGAATCCAGACCGGGCTTGTCGCCCAGTTGCTGCATGGTCGGACGATTGGGCTTCAGGTCGGTGATGACCAGTTCGACGCGAGCGCCGTCCAGGGCGTGACGATCCGTCAGCACGCGCTCGACGGTGCGGGTCAGGTCGCTCACCTGTTGCTGGACGTCGCGTTCGCCCAATTCTCGGGCGGTTTGGGCGAAGTCGGGGCTGACCGTCACGACGACGGCCGAGGGTTGGGCCGCAGCGGCGCCGGAAACGGCGAGGGCGGCGGCGAGCGGCGCAAGAAAAGCAATACGACGCATAGTACGGGCTCCTGATTCCAGGCCCCCCTGGAACACAGGACAAGATGGCGACGATTTTACGGTTCCGCTAGGGGTGCGAAGCAAAGATCTAGGCGGCGCGACGATCCGCCGGCAGTCGGATGGACGCCTTCAGCCCGCCCAGGTCGCTGCGGCCCAGGATGATGTCGCCGCCGTGGCCGCGCGCCACGTCCCGCGCCACGGCCAGGCCCAGACCCACCCCCTTGCGGTTCTGATTGCGCGAGGCGTCCAGCCGCGAGAAGGGGCGGAAGGCTTCTTCGTGCATGTCGTCGGGAATGCCGGGGCCGTCGTCCTCGACCAGGATCTCCAGCCCGCCGGAGGGCAGGGGGCGGGCTGACAGCCGCACCTTTTCGCCGTGCGAGGCGGCGTTGCCGACCAGGTTGTTGATCGCCCGACGGAAGGCCAGGGGGCGGGCCAGCATATTGAGATCGTCGGGGGCCTCGACCTCGGCCACGGCGCCCGAGCGGCGGGCGTCCTCGGCGGCGCGACGCAGCATTTCGGGTACGGAGATCGTCTGCATCGCCTCGCCCGCCTCGCCGCGCGCGAAGGCGAGGTATTCGTCGATCATGTGCTCCATCTCGTCCAGGTCGCCCTTCATCGCCTCGGCGCGTTTGAACGGCGGGGCCAGGGCCAGTTCGAGACGCAGCCGGGTCAGGGGCGTGCGCAGGTCATGGCTGACCGAGGCCAGCAGGGCCGTGCGCTGGTCGATGTGGCGCTGGATGCGCGAGCGCATGTCCAGGAAGGCTGTGGCGGCGGCCCGCACCTCGCGCGCGCCGTGCGGTTTGAAGCGCGGCACGCTCTCGCCCCGGCCGAAAGCTTCGGCGGCGGAGGCCAGGCGCTCGATGGCGCGCACCTGGTTGCGAATGAACAGCACCGCCACGCCCAGTAAAAGGACGGTGGCGATCATCAGCCACAGGACGAAGATGTGGGCCTGGGTCGCCACGGCCCGTTCACGCGGGGCGATGACGCGCAGCACGCCGTCGGCCTCCTGCACCCGGATGTCGACATAGGCGGGGTAGCGGGTCGTGTCGAACCAGAAGGGCTGGTCCAGCCGCGAGGCCAGGGCCTTCTCCAGCGTCCGGTCGACCAGGCCCAGGGCGCCGCGCCGTTCTTCGTCGGGCAGGGAGGCGGAGGGCTGGAAGGCGATGGACAGCTGCATCGACCGTTCGGCGCGTTCGGAGATCAGGGCCAGGTTCTGGGGCGAGGGATCGTCGCGATAGCTTTCGGCCGCCCAGGCCACGTCGCCGGCCAGACCCTCGGACAGGCGCGCCGTCACCGCCTGCCAGTGGGCGTCGAAGAAGGCCCATGTCACCGCCGCCTGCATGATCAGCACCGGCAGGACGATGATCAGCAGCGACCGACCCCACAGGGAGGTCGGCAGCCGACGCTTGATCCACCGCGTCCAGACGTTGAACGGCATCAGCCGCATGAGGAGCGTTCCGGTCCTGTCGTCAGTCCGGCGCCAGCATATAGCCGACGCCGCGCACCGTCTGGAGGTAGCGCGGATTCTTGGGGTCCGCCTCCAGCTTGCGGCGCAGGCGCGTCACCTGGACGTCCACGGCGCGGCCGGTCACGTCGGCCGTGTCGGGCGACAGGGTCATGCGCTCGACCGGCGAATGGGCGTGAATGGCCAGGGTCTTGAGCAGTTGCGCCTCGGCCTCGGTCAGGCGTTGCAGTTCGCCGTCGCGCGTCAGCTCCAGCCGCTCCATGTCGAAGACGGCGGGGCCCATGCGGATCTCCTTGGGCGTCATCAGCTTGCCGCCGGTGCGGCGCAGGATGGCCTCGATCCGCAGCGACAGCTCGCGCGGGTCGAAGGGCTTGGACATATAGTCGTCGGCGCCGCGCGACAGGCCCTCGATCCGGTCGTCCGGGTCGCCCTTGGCCGTCAGCAGCAGCACCGGCGTCTTGGACAGGGCCGCCTGGCTGCGAATCCAGGTGGTCAGGTCGAAGCCGCTTTCGCCCGGCATCATCACGTCCAGAACGATCAGATCGAACTCAATCAGTTCGACCATGCGCCGCGCCGCGCCCGCGTGGGCGGCGCCGGTGACGCGATAGCCCTCGCGGCTCAGGAATTCCTTGAGCAGTTCGCGGATGCGGTCGTCGTCGTCGACGACCAGGATGTGCCGTCCGCTGCCGGCGGGCGCGATGGGGCCGGACCGGCCGTTGGCGCGAGGCTCGATCATGCTCACTGCGAATCTCCTCGCGAGGCGCCGTTGACGCGGGCGTGCGACGGGCGTCTAAATAAATATCTTGCGCGGGAGATGTTCTTCAATGGCCTTCGTTCCTTTCGACGATCGTGACGGATGGATCTGGTTTGACGGAGAATTCGTCCCCTGGCGGGAGGCGAAAACGCACGTTCTGACCCATGGCCTTCACTACGGCTCGTCGGTGTTCGAGGGTGAGCGTATGTATGGCGGTGAAATCTTCAAGCTGACCGCGCACAGCGAACGCCTGAAGCGCTCCGCCGAGCTGCTCGACTTCGAGATTCCCTATAGCGTGGCCGAGATCGACGCCGCCTGCAAGGAAACCTGCGCGCGCAACGGTCTGATCGACTGCTATATCCGCCCCGTCGCCTATCTAGGACCGGAGCAGCTCAGCGTCACCGCCAAGAACAGCAAGGTCCATCTGGCCATCGCCGCCTGGGAGTGGCCCAGCTATTTCGATCCCGAGGTCAAGAAGAAGGGCATCGCCCTGGAGTGGGCCAAGTGGCGCCGTCCCGACCCGGCCACGGCCCCGTCGACAGCCAAGGCGGCCGGCCTCTACATGATCTGCACCATGTCCAAGACGGCGGCCGAGAAGCGCGGCTTCGCTGACGCCCTGATGCTGGACTGGCGCGGCTATGTGGCCGAGGCGACCGGCGCCAACGTCTTCTTCGTCCGGAACGGCGTCCTGCACACGCCGCGTGTCGATCACATCCTGAACGGCATCACCCGTCAGACCGTCATCGAAATGGCGCAGGCGCGCGGGATCGAGGTCATTGTCCGCGACATCCTGCCGGAAGAGCTGGGCGATTTCTCCGAATGCTTCCTGACCGGCTCGGCCGCCGAGGTGACGCCGGTGGGCCAGGTCGGCGACTATCGCTTCACGCCGGGCGCGCTGTCGCTGAACTTGATGGACGACTACGGCAAGCTGGTGCGCGGCCAACTCTAGGCGGCTTCCATCGACGAGTTTCGTCGTCCCCCTTGCCAGCGGCGTTCTGCTGTCGTTGATGCGCACTGAAGAAGCCGGCTCCCATAGCGCCGGTCGCGGAGCCGCCTTTCCATGTTCAGCCTCCTGAACCTCCAGAGCCTGTTCGGCCTGGTCGTCATCGTCGCCGTCTGCTGGGCGATTTCCGAGAACCGCCGCGCCTTTCCGTGGCGGCTGGCGATCGGGGCGGTGCTGGTGCAGGCGGCGCTGGTGCTGGCGACCTTCGCCATTCCCGGCTCGCAGGTGGTGCTGGACGGCATCAACAATGCGGTGAAGGGGCTGGAGCTGGCGACCGCAGAGGGGACGCGCTTCGTCTTCGGCTATCTGGCGGGCGGGGATCAGCCCTACGCCGTCGCCAATGAAGGCGCCCTGTTCACCTTCGCCTTCAATGTGCTGCCGCTGATCCTAGTGATCTCGGCCCTGTCGGCCCTGCTGTGGCACTGGAAGATCCTGAAGTGGATCACGCTCGGCTTCGGCTTCCTGTTCCAGCGGACCATGGGTCTGGGCGGCGCCTCGGCCCTGGCGGTGGCGGCCAACGTCTTCCTGGGCATGATCGAAAGCCCGATCGTCATCCGCGCCTATCTGGACAAGCTGAGCCGCTCCGAGGTCTTCCTGATGATGGTGGTTGGTCTGGCCACGGTCGCCGGCTCGACCATGGTGGCCTATGCGACCATTCTGTCGCCGGTGCTGACCAATGCGGCGGGCCACGTCCTGGTGGCCTCCATCGTCTCGGCGCCCGCCGGCATCCTGCTGGCCCGCGTCATCATTCCGGAAAAGCCGGGCGAGGGCGGGGCGGTCGCCGACTACAACTCGGCGCTGAAGTACGACAGCGCCGTCGACGCCATCGTGAAAGGCACGTCCGACGGCCTGATGGTGGTGCTGAACATTTCGGCCGTGCTGATTGTCTTCGTGGCCCTGGTGGCGCTGGCCAACGTCATCCTGGGCGGCTTCGTCATCGCCGGAGAGCCGCTGACGATCGAGCGCATCCTGGGCGTGCTCTTCGCCCCGGTGGCCTGGCTGACCGGCGTGGAATGGGCCGACGCCCAGAAGGCGGGCTGGCTGCTGGGGGTCAAGCTGACCCTGACCGAGTTCGTCGCCTTCATCGAGCTGGGCAAGGTGCCCGTCGCCGAGATGAGCGAGCGCACGCGGATGCTGATGACCTACGCCCTGTGCGGCTTCGCCAACATCGGCTCGGTCGGCATCACCGTCACCGGCCTGTCGGTGCTGATGCCCGAACGCCGCGAGGAGGTGCTGGGCATGGTGTGGAAGGCGCTGCTGGCGGGCTTCCTGGCCACGCTGATGACGGCCTGCATCGTCGGGGCCTTGCCCGCCGCCGTCTTCGCCTAGTAGCGTTCCGAGGGCAGCCGAAGGGGAACCCTCTGATGAAGCTCTATGAAAGCCGCCGCGCGCCCAATCCGCGCCGCGTCCGCTGGGTCATGGCGGAAAAGGGCGTGACCGATGTCGAGCGGGTCGAGATCGAGCTTCTGGCGGGCGAGCACCGCACACCGGCCTATCGCGCCAAGTTCGGCGTGCCGCACGTTCCGGCGCTGGAGCTGGACGACGGAACCTGCCTGACGGAATCCATCGCCATCTGCCGCTATCTGGAGGCCCTGCACCCCGAGCCGAACCTGTTCGGCCGCGATCCGAAGGAGCAGGCGATCATCGAGATGTGGATGCGCCGGTGCGAGATGTATCTGGCCAATCCGATGATGCTGAACGTGCGCTTCACCCACCCGGCCCTGGCTGCGCTGGAGGCGCCCCAGCCGCAGGTCGCCGAATACAACCGCCTGGGCGCCGAACGCTTCATGAAGACGCTGGATCGCCACCTGGCGGAGCATGAGTTCATCGCCGCCGACCGCTTCACCATCGCCGACATCGTCGGGGCCGTGGGTCTGGATTTCGCCCGCCTGGTCAAATACCGCCCGCCCGAGGAGCTGACCCATCTGGCCCGCTGGCTGGAGACGTGCCGCGCCCGTCCGGCGGCGGCGGCGGGGATGTGAGCCTGCCTTGCGGACTCTGACGGCGCCGGATCGCGGGCTGGCTCTGATGCTGGCGGGGCTGGCGGGCTATGTCGACAGCCTGGGCTTTCTGCATCTGGGCGGGGTGTTCGTCTCCTTCATGAGCGGCAACACCACCCGCCTGGCCGTCAATCTGGCCGAGGGGCGGTGGCTGGCGGCGGGCGCGGTGGCGGGCGTTCTGCTGTTGTTTATCCTAGGCGCCATGCTCGGGGCCTTGGTCGCGGGCGGCGAGGGCGCGCGCTCGCGCAGCCGGGTGCTGGCGGTCGAGGCGGCGCTGCTGGCCGGGGCCGCCGTGGCGGCAGGGGCGGGGATCGCGCCCCTGGCGATCGGCCTGATGGTCCTGGCCATGGCGGTCGAGAACTCGGTCTTCCTGCGCGACGGCGAGGTCGGGGTCAGCCTGACCTATATGACCGGAACCCTGATCAAGACCGGCCACGCCCTGGCCGCGGCTGTGCGCGGCGGCGACCCCTGGGCGTTCCGGCCCTATATGGCGCTGTGGGCGGGGCTGGCCGGAGGCGCGCTGATGGGGGCGGTCGTCTACGGCCGTCTGGGGCTGATCGCCCTGTGGCCGGCGGCCGCCGTCGCCATGGCCTTGGCCTTGGGCGTACGGTTCAACCGCGCGGCGTGAACTTCCGGATCACGCCGGAGAAGGTCATCAGCAGCCGTTCGCCGGTCGTGATCTGGCCGCGCACGAAGATCAGGCTCTTGCCCGCCTTGGTCACCTGGCCGGTCGCCTCGATCAGTTCGCCCACATAGGCGCCGTCGATGAAGGTGGAGTCGAGTTGCACCGTCACGCCCGAGGCGCCCTCCATCTCCTGATAGGCGATCTGGAACATGGCGATGTCGGCGAAGGTCATCAGGCAGCCGCCGTGCATCCGGCCGCCGGCGTTCATGTGCTTCTGCTCGGCGCGGAAGGCGCAGCGCATATGCCCGTCGGGATCGGGCTTGCCGTAGAAGGGCCCCACCACCACGTCGAAGGTGTCGCGCAGGTCATAGGTCTGCCAACCGGCGAACTCGCCCTCGGTGACGGTGATTATCTCGGCCATGTCGGTTTTGCCTTCTTTCCGATCTCGCGGTGCAGCATATAGCGCCTATGAGCGATCCAATCGAAGCGGCCATTTTCGAAAAACTGGCCAAGGCCGACCCCAAGAACGTCGGCGGCAAGAGCATTGAACCGGCCGATGTGGCCAAGGAGCTGCAGCCCGAGCAGTGGCAACGCCTGTTGCCCAAGGTGAAGGCGACGGCTCTGGGCCTGATGCGTCAGGGCAAGCTGACCATCACCAAGAAGGGCAAGGCGGTCGATCCCAACAACTTCCGCGGCGTGATCCGCCTGCGCCTGCCGACTGAGGCCGAGACGGCCGCAGCCCTGGCGGCCCTGCCGCCGGTCGAAGCTTCGGATGACGACTTCGACTGAACCGGACAACGGCCTGGACGCGCTCCTGGCCGAGATCCGCGCCTGCCGGGCGTGCTTGGGCCAGCTGCCCCACACGCCGCGCCCGGTGGTCATGGTCGCGCCTGAGACGCGCCTGCTGATCTGCGGCCAGGCGCCCGGGCGGCGAGTGCATGAAAGCGGCCTG
The DNA here is from genome assembly GCF_052907225.1 of Brevundimonas sp. RM1. Taxonomy (NCBI): domain Bacteria; kingdom Pseudomonadati; phylum Pseudomonadota; class Alphaproteobacteria; order Caulobacterales; family Caulobacteraceae; genus Brevundimonas; species Brevundimonas sp. RM1. The sequence continues at coordinate 17,482 of NZ_JBRERY010000008.1, read as the reverse complement.
CCCTTCACCGACCCGTCCGGCGTTCGCCTTCGCGACTGGATGGGGGTGGATGAAGCGACCTTCTACGGCGATCCGCGTCTCGGCGTGGCGGCGCAGGCCTTCTGCTTCCCTGGCACCGATCCCAAGGGCGGCGACTATCCGCCGCCGCGCCGCTGCGCCGAGCTGTGGCGGCCGCGCCTGCTGGCCGAACTGCCGAAGGTCGACCTGACTCTGCTGGTCGGCGGCTACGCCCAGGCCTGGGCTCTGGGCGCGGCGGCCAAGGCCAACATGACCGAGACGGTCCACGCCTGGCGCGACTACGCCCCCGCCATACTGCCTCTGCCGCATCCATCGTGGCGCAATACGGCCTGGCTGAAGAAAAACCCGTGGTTCGAGGCCGAGGTTCTGCCCTACCTTCGTCAGCGGACAGCGGAGATACTGACGTGAAGATTTGGCGGGGCGGATTGGCGGCGGGCCTTATGGCTCTTTCCCTGGGCCTGAGCGCCTGCGCCACGCCGCACGTCCAGTCGCCGCTGACGCCGCCCAACGGGTTCAACGGGCCGCGCATCGAAACGGGAACCCTGGGACGCGGCGCCTTTGTGGTGCAGGACGGGGCGCGGCTGCCCTATCTGCGCTGGAGTCCGGAAGGCCAGGCGCCTTGGGCCGTCATCGTCGCCCTGCACGGTTTCAACGACCACTACGCCTCCTTCCGCTTCGCCGGGCCGTGGTGGGCGCAGCGGGGCATCGAGACCTGGGCCTATGATCAGCGCGGCTTCGGCCTGGCGCCGAACCGGGGCCAGTTCGCGGCCGAAAGCCTGACCAGTCAGGATCTGCGCACGATCGTCGCCCTGGTCCGGGCCGAGCGGCCGAACGCCCTGATCGTGGTGGCTGGCGAGAGCATGGGCGGCTCCTCAGCTATCGCCGCCTTCGGCTCCGACGCGCCGCCCGACGCCGATCGGGCGGTGCTGTTGGCGCCCGGCGTCTGGGGCTGGTCCAGCCAGAGCGCCTTCAATAGCGCGGGCCTGTGGACCGCCGCGCGTCTGATGGGCGCCAAGCGGGTCGAGCCGCCGTCCTTCGCCGTGCGCGACATCCGCGCCTCGGACAATACGCTGGAGCTGATCCGCAACGGCCGCGACCCCCTGTCGATCCTGTCGACGCGCTTCGATTCCCTCTACGGCCTGGTCGATCTGATGGAGACGGCGACCCAGCGGCTAGGACAGGTCGAGAAACCGACCCTCCTGCTTTACGGCGCGCACGATCAGATCATCACCAAACGCCCCATGCGCCGCGCCCTGGAACAGGCGGGCGAACGGGCGAACCTGACGACGGGCTATTACGCCGACGGCTGGCACATCCTGAATCGCGATCTTCAGGCCGAGACCGTGTTCGCCGATGTCGAATCCTGGCTGCGCGATCCGACACGCCCTCTGCCGTCAGGCGCGCCGGCTGTGCTGCCCGCCCTGCAGGCTGATCCCAAGGCGCGCTGAACGCAGAACCTGCGGAATGCGGACGCATTTTCCGCATGTTTCCTAGAAGCCTGGGGCGGCCGCATGGTGATGCTTGCCGTTTGGTCAGGCTGCGCGTATGTCCTTCCGCACAAAAAATACCCCAGGAAAGGCCTGTCATGGGCATGACGCTGTTTGATTCTCCTTCTTTCTCGAACCATGAAGGCGTCCACGCCTTCTATGATGAGAAAACCGGCCTGAAAGCGATTGTTGCGGTGCACTCGACCGCGCGCGGTCCGGCCGTCGGCGGCACCCGCATGTGGAACTACGCCACCGCCGCCGAGGCGCTGGAAGACGTGCTGCGCCTGTCCAAGGGCATGAGCTACAAGAACGCCGTCGCGGATCTGGAGATGGGCGGCGGCAAGTCGGTCATCATCGGCGACAGCCGCACTCAGAAGTCGCCTGAGCTGTTCCACGCCTTCGGTCGCTATCTGAACGGCCTGGGCGGCCATTACTACGCCGCTGAAGACGTCGGCACCTCGGTCGAGGACATCGCCGAAGCCCGCAAGGTCACCGAATTCGTTCTGGGCCTGAAGGACGGTCCGGAAGCCTCGGGCGATCCCAGCCCCGTCACCGCCGAAGGCGTGTTCCGCTCGAACCTGGTCGTCGCGCGCCGCCTGTTCAACCAGAACGACATGACCGGCCTGACCGTCGCCATCCAGGGCGTGGGCCACGTCGGCGCCTATCTGGCCGAGAAGCTGCACAAGGCCGGCGCCAAGCTGATCATCACCGACGTCAACCAGGCCAACCTGGAAGCCGTCGCCGCCAAGACCGGCGCCGAGATCGTCGCCCCGGACGCCATCTATGACGTCGCCGCCGACATCTACGCCCCGTGCGCCCTGGGCGCGACCCTGAACCCGCAGACGCTGGACCGCCTGAAGGTCAAGGCCGTCTGCGGCGCCGCCAACAACCAGCTGGCCACGGCCGACATCGGTGACGAACTGTTCAAGCGCGGCGTGCTGTATGCGCCGGACTACGTCATCAACGGCGGCGGCATCATCAACGTCGCCTCGGAAATGAACGCTCGTCAGACCGGCGGCGCCTATGACGCCTCGTGGGTCGAAGGCAAGCTGTCGCGCCTGATGGAGACCTTCGAGGAAATCCTCGAGCGTTCGGTCTCCGAGAACAAGCCGACCCACCTGATCGCCGACGCCATCGCCGAGGCCCGCATCAAGGCCGCCGCCGACAAGAAGGCCGCGGCCCTAAAGATCTAAAGTTTGAAGGTCAGATCGACCTTTGACCAGCTAGCCTGCCTCTCTCGGGAGGCGGGCGGGCGCCGGGGGGCGCCTGAGGGGTGCGGGCCATAAGTCCGCGCCCCTTTATCATTTTTGGGCCTGCGCTAGCGGCCCCGCCTCCCATTCTTTAACGCCTCTTAACGCCGCATTTACCATCCAGGCGGCAGTTTCTGCCTAGCGGGTTCGGTTCGTCCCGCGTGTGCAGGGGCGATGGCGCGTGGGCGGCTTCACGGAAGCTTTGAAAAGGTTCGGCATCGGACGCCTGGCCGCTATCCTGGGCGTGGCTGCGGGCGTGGCCGCCGTGCTGGTCGCCGTCATGCTGCGCGTGGGCCAGGCGCCGGACGCCTTGCTCTATTCCAATCTCGACCTGCGCGAAGCCTCCGAAATCAGCGCCGCCCTGGATCAGGCCGGCATCAAATATTCGTCCAAGGGCGACGGCTCGACCATCTTCGTCAGCCGCGACGAGGTGGGCACGGCGCGCCTGATGCTGGCGGGCAAGGGGCTCGTGACCTCGGGCAGCGTCGGCTACGAGATCTTCGACAACCAGTCGGTGCTGGGCCAGACCGAGTTCCAGCAGAACCTGAACGAGCAGCGCGCCCTGCAGGGCGAGCTGGCGCGCACCATCATGTCGATGCGCGGCATCTCTTCCGCCCGCGTCCACATCACCATGCCCCGGCGTGAGATGTTCCAGGCCGCCGCCATCGACCCGACCGCCGCCGTGGTGGTGGGCCTGTCGGGCCGCGACCTGTCGGCTGATCAGGTGCGGGCCATCCGCAACGTCGTCGCCTCGTCCGTGCCGAACCTGAAGCCGGATAAGGTCACGGTGACGGACCAGGCCAACCGCACCCTGGCGGCGGGGTCTGAGGACACCGGCTTCACCTCGGCCACCGCCGAGGCGTCCAAGGCCTCGACCGAGGCCCAGATGCAGGCTCGCATCAAGGACATCGTCGAGGGCGTCGTCGGCGCCGGCGCCGCCCGCGTCCAGGTCACGGCCGACATCGACCACAGCCGCTCGACGACGCAGGAACAGAAGTTCGACCCGGACGGCCAGGTCGTCCGCTCGACCTCGACCAACGGCTCGCAGTCGCAGGACACGACCGGTCAGCAGGACGGCGGCGTCACCGCCACCAACAACATTCCCGGCGGGCAGGCCCCGAACACCACGCCGATCGGCTCGACCAACTCGGAAAACACCGAGACGACCAACTACGAAATCTCCAACACCACCACCACGACGGTGAAGGAGCCGGGCGAGGTCAAGAAGCTGTCGGTCTCGGTCGCGGTCGACGGCAAATACACCCCCGCCGCCGACGGCAAGGGCGAGCCGACCTATGCCGCCCGCACGGCCGAGGAAGTACAGCAGATCAAGGCCCTGGTCGCCGCCGCCGTCGGCATCGACGAGACGCGCGGCGACAAGCTGGAGGTCGTCAACGTCCGCTTCAACCGCGAGCCGTCGGCCGCGCCGGGCGCCGAGGAAGGCTCTTCGATGTTCGCCTTCGACAAGAACGACATCATGCGCGGGGTCGAGCTGTTGATCCTGGCCGTCACGGGCTTCGTACTGGCCTTCTTCGTCCTGCGTCCGCTGCTGAAAGCGGCGACGGGTTCTGGCGGCGCGCCCGCTCTGGCCGGCGCCGGCGGCATTCCCGTGACCGCCCTGGACACCCAGATCGTCGGCGGAACCCTGCCGGGCGGCGCGCCCATGCTGGCGGGCCCCAGCGACATGGAGCAGCGCATCGACATCGCCCGCATCGAGGGCCAGGTGAAGGCCTCCTCCATCAAGAAGGTCGCCGATTTCGTCGACAGCCATCCAGAGGAATCCACGGCGATCCTGCGCTCGTGGATGCATGAAAGCTGATGGCGGCGCGGCTGGTGTCAAAGGGCGCTGCGGTTGACGACGCGAAGAAGCTGACGGGGCCTGAAAAGGCGGCCGTCGTTCTGCTGTCTCTGGGCGAAGAGCACACCGCCCTGTGGCAGCAGCTCGACGACGAAGAGATCAAAGAGGTCTCTCAGGCGATGGCGGGGCTGGGCACCGTCACCGCCGCCGTCGTCGAAGAGGTCCTGGTCGAGTTCGTCTCCGGCATCGGCGGGTCCGGCTCGCTGATGGGCTCCTATGAGCAGACGCAGCGCCTGCTGGCCTCCTTCATGCCCGGCGATCGGGTCGAGGCTCTGATGGAGGAGATCCGCGGTCCGGCGGGCCGCACCATGTGGGACAAGCTCGGCAATGTGAACGAGGCCGTGCTCGCCAACTATCTGAAGAACGAATATCCGCAGACGGTCGCGGTCGTCCTGTCGAAGATCAAGCCGGACCACGCCTCGCGCGTGCTGACGGCCCTGCCCGAGGACTTCGCCCTGGAATGCGTCCAGCGGATGCTGCGCATGGAGCCGGTGCAGCGCGACATTCTCGACAAGATCGAACAGACCCTGCGCAGCGAGTTCATGTCCAACCTGGCGCGCACGTCCAAGCGCGACAGCCATGAGCTTATGGCCGACATCTTCAACAGTTTCGACCGCCAGACCGAAGCCCGCTTCATCGGCGCGCTGGAGGAACGCAACCGCGACGCGGCCGAGCGTATCCGCGCCCTGATGTTCGTGTTCGAGGATCTGTCGCGCCTCGATCCGGGCGGGGTGCAGACCCTGCTGCGCGCGGTCGAGAAGGACCAGCTGGGGCTGGCGCTGAAGGGCGCCTCGGATCCCCTGCGCGAAATGTTCTTCTCCAACATGTCCGAGCGCGCCTCGAAGATCATGCGCGAGGACATGGATTCCATGGGGCCTGTCCGCCTCAAGGACGTCGACAACGCCCAGATGGCCATGGTCCAGGTGGCCAAGGATCTGGCGGCGCGCGGCGACATCATGCTGGCCGGCCAGGGCGGCGACGACGAGTTGATCTACTGACATGAGCGCCCAACCCGCCAACGCCGTCCCCTTCGCCTTCGACACCGAGTTCGGGGCCGACGGCGCCGTGCTGCGCGCCTCGACCTGGCAGCCGGCCAAGCGATCCTTCGCCCCCGCCGAGGTCGAAGCCCTGGTCGCCCAGGCCCGGCTGGAGGCCCGTCAGCAGGCCCTGGCCGAGGTCGAGGCCCTGCGCGCCGACGCCTTGTCGATCGTGGCCCAGTCGACGGCGCAGGCCGCGACCCTGTTGCGCGGCGTGGCCGAGTCGCACCGTCGCGAATCCGCCGAACTGGCGTTGGCCGCCGCGCGGGTCATCGGTTCAGCCGCCTTCGATCGTTTTCCGCGCCGTCCGCTCGAGGCCGCCATCGAGGCCCTGGGACAGGAGATGGACGCGACGCCGCGCCTTCTGGTTCGCGCCTCGGGGCTGGATGACGAAGGCCGCGCCCAGATCGAGGCCCTATGCGCCCAGGCCGGTTTCTCGGGACTGGTGGTGTTCCGCGACGAGCCGCACCTGCCCGCCGCCGCCTTCGCCCTGGAATGGGCCGACGGCCGCGCTGAATTCGATCCGGCCGAAGCCGAGGCCCGTGTGGTCGCCGCGCTCAACGCCGCCCTGGCCGCCGAAGCCGGCCACGCCGAGCCGCCCCTCGAAGGCGGCGCTCATGACAGAAGGGGCTTCTGATGGCCACCGACGATCTTTCGCTTGAGGAATTCGGCGAGTCCACCGCCCTGAACCTGGCCGACGAGGGCGGCGAGAAGTCCGCCGTCGACCTGGCGCCCGTCTTCGACGTGCCGGTCAACATCTCGGCTGTGCTGGGCAAGGCCAATATGTCGGTGGCCCAGCTGCTGAAGCTCAACAAGGGTTCGGTGCTGGAGCTGGACCGCAAGGTCGGCGAGGCGATCGACATCTTCGTCAACAACCGCCTGGTGGCGCGCGGCGAGGTCGTTGTCGTCGAGGACCGTCTGGGCGTGACCATGACGGAAATCATCAAGACCGAGGACAAGGGCGCCTGATCGGCCGCCCCGTCACGGACAGGATTTTGAAGGAGTAGGGCGATGCGTCTTCTGGTGGTGGGTCGTTTAAGCGGCCAACTGGCGACGGCGGTGAAGATGGCCATGGCGCACGGCGCCAAGGTCCAGCACGTCGAGCGCGCCGATCAGGCGACCGAGCAACTGCGCCGGGGGCAGGGCGCGGACCTGCTGATGGTCGACTATCGCATCGATATCGCCGCCCTGATCGCCGCCAATGACGCCGAGCGCATCCATGTGCCGGTCGTGGCCTGCGGCGTCGACGCTGACGCGCGCGAGGCGGCCGACGCCATCCGCGCCGGGGCCAAGGAGTTCATCCCCCTGCCGCCCGAGGCGGATCTGATCGCCGCCGTCCTGTCCGCCGTGGCCGACGACGAACGGCCGATGATCTCGGCCGATCCGGCGATGAAGCACGTCATCCAGCTGGCCGATCAGGTGGCGCGTTCGGAGGCCTCCATCCTGATCACCGGCGAAAGCGGCGTGGGTAAGGAGGTGATGGCGCGCTATCTGCACACCCACTCGCGCCGCGCCGACAAGGCCTTCATCAGCGTCAACTGCGCCGCCATCCCCGACAACCTGCTGGAATCCGAGCTGTTCGGTCACGAGAAGGGCGCCTTCACCGGCGCCGTGGCGCGCCGCATCGGCAAGTTCGAAGAGGCCGACGGCGGCACGCTTCTGTTGGACGAAATCAGCGAGATGGACGCGCGTCTGCAGGCCAAGCTGTTGCGCGCCATTCAGGAGCGGGTGATCGACCGCGTCGGCGGCGCCAAGCCGGTGCCGGTGAACATCCGCATCATCGCCACCTCCAACCGCGACCTGGCCAAGGCCGTGGCCGAGGGGACGTTCCGCGAAGACCTGCTGTACCGGCTGAACGTGGTGAACCTGCGCCTGCCGTCCTTGCGCGAACGCCCCGGCGACATCGCCGTGTTGGCGGACCACTTCGTCAAGAAATACGCCGCCGCCAACGGCGTGCCGCCGCGCGCTATCGGCTCCGAGGCCAAGCGCGCCCTGGTCGCCCACCGCTGGCCCGGCAACGTGCGCGAGCTGGAAAACGCCATGCACCGCGCCGTCCTGCTGGCGGCGGGCGCCGAGATCGACGTCGACGCCATCCGCCTGCCGGACGGCCGCCCGCTGCTGGGCGGGGGGGAGGGGGGCGCGACGCCCGCCGCCTCGGCCTATGACGCAGGCGTGGCCGGTCAGGCCGCCCAGGTCGCCGACGCCGTGACCCGCAGCTTCGTCGGCCAGACCGTGGCCGAGATGGAGAAGGCCCTGATCCTGGACACGCTCAGCCACTGCCTGGGCAACCGCACCCATGCGGCGACCATCCTGGGCATCTCGATCCGCACTCTGCGCAACAAGCTGAACGAATACGCTGACGCAGGCACGCCGATCCCGGCGCCCCAGTCGGGCGTCGCGGCCGCCTACGGCGCGGCGGGCTGATCCGATGCGCGCCGACCGCCGCACCCTGCTGATCGGCGCGGGCGCCCTCGCCCTGGGCGCTTGCGCGCGTGCGACGGAGCCTGCGGCGGCTGAACCGGCCGTGCTCAACCTCGACCTGTCGGGGCTGGAGGCGCGCCACGGCGGTCGTCTGGGCGTGTCGGTCGCGACCGAGGGCCGGAGCGCCGCCTGGCGCGGCGACGAGCGGTTCGTCTACTGCTCGACTTTCAAGATGTATCTGGCGGCGGCGACCCTGCTGCGCGTCCAGGCGGGGCAGGAGCGGCTGGACCGGGCGATCCCGGTGACGCAGGCTGACATGATCAGCCACGCCCCGGTCACGGAACTGGCGGTCGGTTCGACCCTGACGATCGAGCAGTTGATGAAGGGCACGGTCGAAGTCAGCGACAATCCCGCCGCCAACATCCTGATCCGCGAAATGGGCGGGCTGGACGCCTTGCGCGCCTTCTATCGCGGCATCGGCGACGACAGCACCCGCGTCGATCGCCTCGAGCCCGAGATGAATCGCCAGGACGGCGACAAGGACACCATCACGCCCGATCAGTCGGTGCGGAACATCCAGCGTCTGCTGGTCGCCGCCGATACGCCGCTGAGCCCGGCGTCCAAGACCCTGCTGATGCGCTGGCTGGTCGATACGCCGACAGGGCAGGGGCGGATCAAGGCGGGCGTCCCGGCGGGCTGGACCGTGGCGCACAAGACCGGCACCGGCGGCTATGGCCCCGTCAACGACATCGGCCTGATCCTGCCGCCGAATGCGGCGCCCATCGCCATCGCGATCTATTTCCACGCCACGAAGGATTCGACCGACGCCCAGCGCGAGGCGGTTATCGCCGATGCGACCCGGCAGGCGCTCAAGGCGCTGGGGCATGGCTGAGGGCCGCCGAATCCTGTCATCAGGCGGCATGAGCTTCGCACGTCGTCATGGCTGACGCGCCCATCCTGATGAAGGACGGCATGGCGCGCCCCACGGGGCGTGATGCGCTCGGCTGGCTGATGCGCGGCGAGGTCGGCATGGCGGTCGGCGTCATCGCCGTCATCATGCTGCTGATCCTGCCGATCCCGAAGATGCTTCTGGACCTGCTGCTGGCGATCTCGCTGGTGTCCAGCGTGCTGATCCTGATGACGGCCGTGATGATGAAGCGGCCGCTGGATTTCGCCATCTTTCCCACGGTGCTGCTGGTCTCGACCCTGTTCCGCCTGGGGCTGAACCTGGCCTCGACGCGGCTGATCCTCAGCAACGGTCAGGAAGGCCACGACAGCGCGGGCAAGATCATCCAGGCCTTCGGCGAGCTGATGATGGGGGGCAACTTCATCATCGGGGTGATCATCTTCGCCATCCTGCTGGTGGTGAACTTCGTGGTCATCACCAAGGGCGCGACCCGTATCGCCGAGGTCTCGGCCCGCTTCACCCTGGACTCCATGCCGGGCAAGCAGATGGCCATCGACGCCGACCTGTCGGCGGGTCTGATCAACGAGGATCAGGCCAAGCTGCGCCGCAAGGAGCTGGAGCAGGAATCGACCTTCTTCGGGGCCATGGACGGCGCCTCCAAATTCGTGCGCGGCGACGCCGTGGCGGGTCTGATCATCACCTTCATCAACGCCATCGGCGGCCTGCTGATCGGGGTGGTGCAGCATGGGATGCCCGCCATGGAGGCGGCCAACACCTATGTCCAGCTGACCGTCGGCGACGGCCTGGTGACGCAGATCCCGGCCATCATCGTCTCGGTCGCCGCGGGCTTCCTGGTGACCAAGGCCGGGGTCGAGGGTTCGGCCGACAAGGCCTTCGTCGCCCAGTTGGCCAGCAATCCGGTGTCGCTGGGCGTGGTGTCCGGCACGGCTGGACTGATCGGCCTGATTCCGGGCATGCCGCTGCTGCCCTTCGCGGCGCTGGCGCTGGGGACGGGCTTCATGGCGTGGAAGCTGGGCCGCGACCGGCTGAAGCCGCCGCCCGCCGAGCCGGTGAACCTGAAGCCGAAGGAGGACGTGGAGGAGCCGATCTCCACCGCCCTGACCATCGACGAGGTGAAGATCGAGCTGGGCTACGCCCTGCTGGCGCTGATCAATGATCTGGAAGGCCGCCGCCTGACCGATCAGATCCGCGCCCTGCGCCGCTCGCTGGCCCAGGAGTACGGCTTCGTCATGCCCAGCGTGCGCATCCTCGACAACATGCGCCTGTCCAATCAGGGCTACGCCATCCGCATCAAGGAGATGGACGCCGGTTCGGGCGAGGTGCGCCTCGGCTCCCTGATGGCGATGGATCCGGCGGGTCGTCAGGTCGAATTGCCCGGCGAGCATACGCGCGAGCCCGCCTTCGGCTTGCCCGCGACCTGGATCGACGATTCCCTGCGCGAAGAGGCGACCTTCCGCGGCTACACCATCGTCGACCCCTCGACGGTGCTGACGACGCACCTGACCGAAATCCTCAAGGAGAACATGGCCGAACTGCTCTCCTACGCCGAGGTGCAGAAGCTGCTGAAGGAGCTGAAGGGCGAGGAGCAGAAGCTGGTCGAGGAGCTGATCCCCTCGGTCGTCACCGTGACCACGCTTCAGCGCGTGCTTCAGGCCTTGCTGCGCGAGAAGGTGTCGATCCGCGACCTGCCCGCCATTCTGGAAGGTCTGGCAGAGGCGGCGCCGCACACCACCAGCGTCGCCACCCTGGTCGAGCACGTGCGCGGCCGTCTGGCGCGTCAGCTGTGCTGGCAGCACAAGGCCGACGACGGCGCCCTGCCCATCGTCACCCTGTCGCCCGAGTGGGAGCAGGCCTTCGCCGAAAGCCTGATCGGCCCTGGCGAGGACAAGCAACTGGCCATGGCGCCCAGCAAGCTTCAGGACTTCATCCGCGCTGTCCGCGAGGTGTTCGAGCGCGCCGCCATGACGGGCGAGAACCCGGTCCTGCTGACTGGGCCGCAGGTGCGCCCCTACGTCCGCTCCATCATCGAACGCTTCCGCGGTCAGACGGTGGTGATGAGCCAAAATGAGATTCATCCCAAGGCTCGCCTCAGGACGGTGGGATCAGTCTAGGTCGCGGCGTGGTAGGGGCTGGACACGGCTTCGACGGCGAATAAGGTTCGCGGCATGAAACGCATTCGGCCGGCCTTGCGCACCTTCGGAACCTTCCTGCGCACCCCGACCCTCAGTCGCTCGATCATCGCCCTTCTGGCCCTGGCGCTGCTGCTGCTGCTGGCCGTCAATACGGCGACGCTGGTGATGATCCAGCGGACCTCCAACTACAACGACACCGTGGACCACAGCCAGCAGGTGCGCCTGGCGGCCAAGGACACGCTGATGCTGCTGACCGACGCCGAGACGGGGCAGCGCGGCTTCATGTTGACGGCGCGGACCGAGTATCTGGGCGTGCACGACAATGCGGTCGCCAAGTTGCCGGCCGTGATCGCTCGGCTGGAGGCCCTGGTTGAAGGCGACGCTGAATCCTCGGCGCGCGTGGTCAAGGTCAAGCAGATGGCGCGGGACCGGCTGGCTCTGATGGATGAAACCGTCAACCTGACCCGCACGGGCCGTATCGGCGAGGCCGTTTCGCGCATTCGCGGCGGTCAGGGCAAGGCTTTGATGGACGCCATGCGCGTCGAGCTGGCCGCCATCGACGCCATTGAAGCGAAACGCTTGGCCGAACGCACCCGCCAGTCGGAATGGGCCCAGGCGGTGACCGTGGCCGTCAACGCTCTGGCCGGGGTGCTGATCCTGGTGCTGGCGGGGATCAGCGTCTGGCTGGTGCGACGCTATGTGGCCGAGATCGAGGCCGCGCATTTCGAACTGGACCGGGTCAACGCCGGTCTGGAGAACGAGGTGCGCGATCGCACCGCCGAACTGACCCGCGCCAACGAAGAGATCCAGCGTTTCGCCTATATCGTCAGCCACGATCTGCGTGCGCCCCTGGTCAACGTCATGGGCTACACGTCTGAGTTGGAGCAGGTCGCTAAACAGCTGGACGAGCAACTGGCGGCGGTCGAGACGGCGCACCCTGGTCTGGTGGACCCCGAGGCCGTGCGCGCCGTGCGTGAGGACGCCCCCGAGGCTGTCGGCTTCATCCGCACCTCGACGGCCAAGATGGATCGGCTGATCAACGCCATCCTGCGTCTGTCGCGCGAAGGGCGTCGCGCCTTGGCTTCGGAGCGGCTGGACATGACGGCCATGGCCAAGGGCATCGCCGACACGGTTCATCATCAGGTCGCCGAAACAGGCGGCGAGATCGTGGTGGGCGAGTTGCCGATGCTGGAGAGCGATCGTCTGGCGGTCGAGCAGATCTTCGGCAATCTGATCGACAATGCGGTGAAGTATCAGCAGCCCGACCGTCCCATCCGGGTCGAGATTCAGGGGCAGGAGACATCCGGCGGCTGGCTCGAGTATCGCATCAGCGACAACGGCCGGGGCGTCTCGCCCAAGGATCATGAGCGGATTTTCGAGCTGTTCCGTCGCTCGGGCAAGCAGGACACGCCGGGCGAGGGCCTGGGCCTGGCCTTCGTGCGCAACATCGTGCGGCGTCTCGGGGGCTCCATCGACGTCGAATCAGAACTCGGCCAGGGGTCGACATTTCATCTGAAATTTCCGAAACGTCTGACTATGCTGGGTGACTATCAAGGAGACCGCCTGTGAGCCACTCAGTGAAGATCGTCATGGTCGAGGACGATCATGGGCACGCCAAGCTCATTGAGAAGAACATCCGGCGGGCGAACATCGCCAACGACATCGTCCATTTCGATCACGGCGAGGCGGCGCTCGACTATCTGTTCAGCGACGAGGTGGGGCGCACCGGCCCCCTGTTGATCTTGCTGGACCTGAATCTGCCGGACATGTCGGGCACGGACATCCTTGATCGGGTCAAGTCCGACGACAATCTGCGCCGCGCGCCCGTGGTCGTGCTGACCACCACCGACGACAAAATCGAAATCCAGCGCTGCTACGACCTAGGCTGCAACGTCTACATCACCAAGCCGGTGGACTACGAGGCCTTTGCGGGCGCCATCCGCCAGCTGGGCCTGTTCCTGTCGGTCATGCAGGCGCCTGAGATCTGACGCCGTGACGGAACCGGGGGCCGCCATACGTCTCTTGTACATCGACGATGACCGCGGCTTGTCCCGCCTGGTCCAGAAGGAGCTCGGCCGTCACGGCTATGAGGTCATCTGCGCGCCCGATGCGGACAGCGGCTATGAGGTGCTGAAGGCGGGCCAGTTCGATGTCTGCGCCCTGGACCATTACATGCCGGGCCGTGAGGGCCTAGACGTCCTGCCCGACATCCTGGCCCTGCCGACGCCGCCGCCGGTGGTCTATGTGACGGGGGCCCAGGACGGCCGCATCGCCGTCGCCGCCCTGCGCGCCGGGGCCGCCGACTACGTCATCAAGGACGTGTCCGAGGACTTCACCGCCCTGCTGCGTTCGGCCCTCGAAGACGCGCTGCTGCGGCGGCGTCTGGAGCGCGAGAACGAAGAGGCGCACGAGGAAGTGCGTCAGGCCCGCGACCGCGCCGAGGCCTTGCTGCGCGAGGTGAACCATCGCGTCGGCAACTCGCTGCAACTGGTGTCCAGCTTCATCTCCCTGCAACTGCGCCAGCTGGCCGATGAGGGCGCGCGCGACGCCCTGCGCGAGGCCCAGGTGCGGATCGAGGCCGTGGCCCATGTCCACCGCCGCCTCTACACCTCGGCCGATGTCGAGCGGGTTCAGATGGACGAGTATCTGGCCGGTCTGGTCGATGAGCTGGGCAAGTCCATCGGCCCCGACAGCGACGGGCCGCGACTGACTCTGCAGGCCGAGCCTCTTCAGGTGACGACCGATCAGGCCGTGTCCCTCGGCGTCATCGTGACCGAGCTTGTCACCAACGCCGTCAAATACGCCTATGAGCCGGATGCTGCGGGCGAGATCCGCGTGATCCTGAGGCGTCTGGGGGATGGGCGACGCGCCCAGCTGACGGTCGAGGATGACGGGCCTGGCCTGGGCGACGGCTTGCCCAAGGGGACGGGCCTGGGCTCCAAGATCATCTCGGCCATGGCGGGCGGACTGCGCTCGGCGATCGAGGTGGACCCGGCGCATCGCGGCGTGCGCGCCCTTTTGGCGTTTGATCTCTGACGACGCTTTGGGGGTTTCGCCCGGCGACGCGGCAGGGTTAATCTCCCACGATGAAGCTTCAGTTCGGTACGGCCCGTCCCGGTCTCGATTACATCCACCGTCCCGCCGTCTTCGGCATCGCCGAGCGTGACGGCCGTCTGGCCTGCGTGCGTGTGGATCGCGGCGACGGGCACGCCTATTTCGATCTGCCCGGCGGCGCCCTGGACGGCGAAGAGACGGAGCAGCAGGCTCTGGCGCGCGAGTTCGCCGAAGAGACGGGCCTGATCATCCAGCCGGTCGATCGCCTGACCGAGGCGGCGCAGTATTTCCTCAAGTCGGACGGCACGCCGGTCAACAACGTCGGCGGCGTCTGGCTCGTGAATGTGACCGGCGCCGACCCCTCGGCCAAGCAGGAAGCGGATCATGAGCTGGTCTGGCTGGAGCCGTTGCGCGCCCTGTTCAGCCTGCGGCACGAGGCGCACAGCTGGGCCGTTGCGCGCTGGTTGCGTGATCGTCATGCCGCAGCCTCCGCTTCGGAACCTCGTTAGAGAAAAAGGGTTGTTTTCCTGACGGGCGCCAGTCCCGGCGATCCGAAAGACAGGGAGCTCCCCATGCCTGACCACGACCGTATCGAAGGCGCCGCCAAGAACATGGGCGGCAAGCTCAAGGAAGCCGCCGGCAAGCTGACCGGCGATGAAAAGCTGAAAGCCGAAGGCCGCGCCGATCAGGTTGCGGGCAAGGTCCAGAACGCCGTTGGCGGCGTCAAGGACGCCTTGAAGGACGAGCGAGACTAAGACGTCGAGGCGGGCGTTGTCTGTGTATGACGCCCGTTGCTCGCTTGATAAGAGAATTTACGATTTATTCGATATGGTCGGTGTAATATTCGAGTGATGGTTACTTTCGATTAGCGATAAAGTTCAAAAACGAAAATTTCTGTCGTCATTCACAAGGCGTTCACGGGGGCAGCGATGTCCGATAGAGTGTCTGAGACGAGCACGGAGCCGATGGTCGGCGTGCAAGGCGCGACCGGACTGTCGCACCCCTACCGGCGATTGTATCTGCCGGTTCCCGCAAAATTCATTCTCGCGCTGACGTTGGCGATTGCCTGGACGGCGCTCAGCGTCTGGCTTTCCCAGCGTTGGCTGGCGGACCTGGCGAGCGTGAGCAGCTGGGTATTCGCCCTCATCGCCATCGGCTTCATCGCCTATGTGCCGGGGTTCATGAACGCCTTCCTGCTCGGCACGCTGATGTTCGATCGAAGGCCGCCTCGCATCCGCCCGACGACCTATCCGGCGGTCAGCGTTCTTGTCGCCGCCTATAATGAGGCGGCCGGCATTCGCGACACCCTCACCAGTCTGGCGCATCAGACCTATCCCGGCCCCTATGAGATTCTGATCCTCAACGACGGTTCGACCGACGACACGGTCGCGGTCGCGCGCCGGGCGATCGCCGAATTGGACTTTCCGCCCAACGCCGCCGTGCGCCTGCTCGACTATTCGGTCAATGCAGGCAAGGCGGCGGTGCTCAACCGCGGTCTGAAAGAGGCGCGGCACGACCTGATCGTCACCATCGACGGCGATTCCTGGGTGCGCGAGGACGGCCTGGCCCAGATCGTCGAGCGTCTGCTGACCGATCCGCCCTCCACCCAGGCGATCGCCGGCGCCGTCATGGTCCGCAACTCGCGCGAGAACTTCCTGACCCGTTCCCAGGAATGGGACTACTTCCACGGCATCGCCGCCGTGAAGCGGATGCAATCCATGTATCACGGCACCCTGGTCGCACAGGGCGCCTTCTCCCTCTATCGGCGGGAGGCCCTGGAACAGGTCGGCGGTTGGCCCGAGTGCGTGGGGGAGGACATCGTCGTGTCCTGGGCCCTGCTCGAAAAGGGATACCGCATCGGCTACGCTGAGGACGCCCTGGCCTTCACCAATGTGCCGACGCGCTTCAAGCAGTTCGCCCTGCAGCGCAAACGCTGGTCGCGCGGCCTGATCGAGGCGTTCAAGGCGCACGGCGCCTGCTGCTCAAGCCGCGCCTGACCACCATCTTCATCTGGTGGAACCTGTGCTTCCTGCCGCTGGATCTGGTTTACACCTTCGTCTTCATCCCCGGTTTGGTGCTGGCGATGTTCGGCATCTTCTGGATCGCCGGACCGCTGACGCTGGCGGTTCTGCCGCTGGCGGCCCTGTGGAACATCTTCATCTTCCGTATCCAGCGCCGCATGTTCCATCGCGAGGGGCTGAAGGTGCGCCGCAACTTCGGGGGCTTTCTCTTCTACGCCCTGGGCTACAGTCTGGTGATGCAACCGGTCTGCGTATGGGGCTATGGCGCCGAACTGCTGGGGATGCGGAAGAAATGGGACACCAAATGAACGCCCTGACCGGCGGCGCCGTCGTGGCGCTCATTCTGGCGGCGGCCGCCTCCGCCCAGGCTCAGTCCGCGCCGGAGACGGCCCAGCAGACCGCCCGCGCCGAGCATCCCGACAGCGTGGCGGCCGGTTTCCTGCCGCGCTACGCGGTGGGCGCGGACCTGTTCGCCTCGACCGACGCCGACAACACCGACGTCATCAAGGCGGGGGTGAACCTGGACTGGCGCTACAGGGGGCCGGACGACTACCTCGGCCTGCGGATCGAGACGGCCAGCTTCAAGCCGCTGGGCCAGAAGTCGACCGAGGACCAGCGCGTCTATCTGCGCTTCGCCGACAAGACCGGCGACTGGTCGTGGAAGGGGCAGGTCGGCACGGACGGCGACACCGTCCTGGGCGCGGTCAGCGTTCACAACGACGCCCGGTTCCGCCAGGAATACTTCATCGAGCGCGAGATTCTGGAAACGCCGCTCGGCTTGGAGAAGGGGCTCTACTACACGTTCCTCGGCGGGGCCTTCGACCTGCCGGTCAACGACCGCAACAACTTCACCGTCATGGCGGGCGTTCAGGATTTCACGGGCGACAACGTCCGCACCCATCTGCGCCTCAACTACATCCATGTGCTGAAGCCCGAATGGGGGCTGTCCGCCCAACTTCGCACCCGCTACTTCCATAGCAGCGACCCCGGCGAGTACGACTATTTCTCGCCCAAGAACTATGTCGAGGTCATGCCGGTGCTGCAGGTGCGCCGCTACTACGGCGGCTGGCGCTATGTGATCGCCGGCGGTCTGGGCGCTCAGAAGGAAACGGGCAGCGACTGGCGCAACGCCCGCTATTTCAACGCTCAGGTCACCAGCCCCCCTGTGCGCGAATGGGCCTTCACAGCGGGCCTGACCTACAGCAACACCCCCGTCGCCCGTGGCTACACCTATGACTACACCCAGGTGAATTTCGGCGTGACGCGCGCCTTCTGA
>NZ_JBRERY010000007.1:0-144294 GCF_052907225.1 Brevundimonas sp. RM1 | reverse complement strand
TAGGCGGGGCATTGGTCTCGAAGGTGAAAACGGCCATATGCTACAACTGAGGCGGAACAGGTCCGTTTCAAGCGTCCATATCCCGACAAATGAAAAG
The DNA here is from genome assembly GCF_052907225.1 of Brevundimonas sp. RM1. Taxonomy (NCBI): domain Bacteria; kingdom Pseudomonadati; phylum Pseudomonadota; class Alphaproteobacteria; order Caulobacterales; family Caulobacteraceae; genus Brevundimonas; species Brevundimonas sp. RM1. The sequence continues at coordinate 144,197 of NZ_JBRERY010000007.1, read as the reverse complement.
GCCCGCCCTCCGAAGAGAGCGGGCCTCGAAGCGGAGCCTGAAGCCCGACGAGAATGGAATGCGCGACCTAGACTGGAGGGCGAGCCGGCGGAGGTCTACGGCCTATTCTGGGCGCTTTCCCTGCTGGCCACGAGGCTACATTCTCATCTGGAGCGCGCCATGCGCGGAATGCTAGAATTTTATGTCTGTTTGCGCGAACTTGTGTGCGCTCACGCACAATCAAATCCATTTCCAAAAGCGCGTTTACATCGCGCATGACGGTCTTGGCCGTTTTTCCAAAATACTCCCGGGCCAAATCGGCGCTAAGACTTGGAATTTTTGATATTGGCACAGCCTCTTTTTGATCGGAAAGAGCCAGCACCAGATGCTTCCGTCGGACCTCGGAAGGACTGTTCCGGCTGTGGAACTGTTGGTGCACATAGTTCAGCCAAGCTACGTGCCATTGCTGATTACGGATGAATTCGATCTGCTCTCTCAACCCATCAACAAGCCCATTTACTGAGTAGCGGATAAAGTCGACTATCTGATCTTCACCTTGAACGGCAGCGTCGAGACGTTCGTAATATTTCGGACGAGTTCTATTGTAGTGATTGCTCAAGAGGTGACCGGTAGGCTGGGGGAATCCTGCCGCCAGAAGAATATAAAACTCTAATAGGCGAGCGGTTCGGCCATTCCCGTCCCCAAAGGGATGGATCCAGACAAAATACAAATGAGCCCAGATCGCTTTGATTATGCAGAACTGATGACGATCCGCCTCTGGGCACGGAAATGTGTTAAGGACGCGGCAAAATTCCTCAAGAAGATAGTCGCAATCTTCAGGTGGGGCGCACCTATAGCGACCGACCACAACTGAATGGCTGCGAATTTCACCAGGGACAACATCCTCACCGACATCTAGACCGCGAAGCACTGCGCGATTCATGTTCTTGAGAATATCTACCGTTATTGGCTGAGGCCCCGACTCTTCGATCGAGCGGGTCAGGTCGTTCACGGCATCGACGATGTTGTTAAGCTCGTCAGCTAGATATTGCTGCGAAGGCGGCAACGTAAGCCGCCCCTCGATGATTTGTTCGGCTTCTTCTTCAGAAAGAGTGTTACCTTCAATGGCCGTCGTGGCGACGGCCCCTTTCATCAGATAGAGCCGGTGCATTTGGGCGGCGCTTTCTGGAGCGAGGGGGATGCCGGCTATGTGCTGACACTTAGAGGCAGCCTCCCCAAGGGCCATCCATAGCTTATAGTCGAAAAGGCCTGTGTTGAGGCTAAAAGATATCCAAGGATGTGTCGCTTCGTATGTCCGAGCCACTGTCCATATATTTCCGTTAATTATCCGATAGATAAGAAAGCTTTTTGGTCAAACATGTCCGTTCACATGTCCTTCGTGACGGGCATCGTTTGGTCCGTTGCAATGACCTCTATTTCGGGTTGCTCGTTCTCGCAAGCGCTACTGGCGATTTTAGCGCTACAGCCCACCACGGCCGCCCTATTCGCCCGACGGCCTCAGCGTCCCGCGCCTCACACGCACGCACGATCCCAATTACATCCGCCGTCCGCCCATTGGCCGTCCTGAGGGTGCCGGTCTGCGCCACCCCGAACGCCATCCAGTCCCGCTCGTCGGAGGGCTCCGGCGGAAGGGCGGCGGACGGGACAGGCTCAGTCCACCCGGCCGGGATCAGCGCGGAACACGGCGCACTGTGCATCACGGTAATCGGAGAGCTGGCACACCCTGCGGCGAGCAGCATCAGCGGCAGCATTGCGATCAGGCGCATGGCGGATTTCCTTTTCGGCCTGGGTGACGATGGAGGTGGTGGATTGGTCGCGGTCGTCGGCCCGGTCGCGGATGGCGCTGGCGTCCTGCGCAGCAGCCGTGCGGCCCTCGGCTAGGGTCTTGTGCGCCTCGGCCTGCCGGAGCCGGTCAGCGGCCTTCTGGCGGCCATCTACGGCGCACATGGTCAGCAGGATCAGGGCGAGCGCCAGGGCGGCGACGACGAGCCAGCCGGTCAAGGTGATGTCGCGGAGGCGGATCATCGCGCCCATTCCCCAGTCTTGTTGTGCAGCCAGCTCAGGAACTGGCCCACGGTCTTGCCCTTCAGGATCGACGGATTGGCCGCCGTCGCCGCGCGCCCAGCGATCAGATCCGCGCGGTCGTTCACGTCGGCCTTAATGACCTTGGCAGCGGTCCCGGCTCCGAAGAAGTGCGCTGCGTAGAGCGAGGCCTTGTTGATCGGAATGCCCTGCGACTTCAGGTGGGCTGCGTTCTTGGCGGTGAAGGTTTTGGCGCGGGCTAGTTGCTCTTCCTCCGACGGCTTCAGGCCGCCGAACGCGAGGGCCATATCCGACCCCCAGCGACCGCCCTCGCCGATCCAGGTCGAGCGGATGAACTGATACAGCCCCGACGCGCTGGACGAGGCGGCCTTCACATAGGGCCGGTCGTTGCTCTCGATCTTGGACAGCATGGGCCAATAGTCGGCCGGGATCTCGCCACCTGACGGGGACGGCGCCTTGACGCCCGCCAGCGCCGCCAGCTCTCTCAGTTTGGCTTCCGTATCCCGCCCAGGCCATCCGTCCTCGGTCAGGCCGAACGTCCGCTGAAACAGGCGCACGAATTCGTCGTCGCTCATCATGCTCATGGCGAGGTCTCCAGTTCAGTTTTGACGAAAAGAGGCGCAAAAACGACCGTTGTTCGGCCGATGCCTCAATTGTTAACGACAGACCGCCCCGGTCTGTGGCGGGGTGATTCGATGGAACCCCTGGAGGAAACAGATCAGGCGCTGGATACGCTGTGGCGCGGCCTCTACGGCGAGCCGCTGCCTTTACGCGGCGCCTCTTCGTTGGCCCTCCGGATCATCCTCGAAACCGAGAGGCCGTCATGCCCACACGAAAGCACCGCAATCGCTCTGCCTGGCGGCTCTCGCCGTTTGAGGTTTCTCTCTGCGTGATGAGCCTCGCCTGCATCATGGGCGCGTTGTGGACTGCGGGCGTGGTCTAGGACCGGCCGCCCTGCCAGCCGCAACCAAATCCGGCTCAGCTTGTTGGCCTGATATGACTGGACTTGGTGGATATCTGCTCGCGGCGCTCGACGGCCTCTTCAAACGCCTGACCGGGAATGAGCGCTTGCTTTAACTGCGTTCAGATCGCGTCAGTCTTCGCCTTGGCGATCTCGACCTCGGCGTTCTGCTTGCCGGTCTTGGCCAGCTCCCACGCCTTGCCGATGTAGAGCGCCCCTACACCCGCGAAGACGCCGCCGATGAAGATGGCGCCGTCGTTCCCGTTCTCGACCCGATAGGCGATGACGATCGTTGCCCAGGACGCGGCGAACGACGTGGCGATGATGGCGAAAGGACGGGCTAGATCGCCGATGAAGCCCTTGATGCGCTCGAGCCGCGTAGATGGCGGCTGAATGGGCGTGTCGGTCATGCTCCCGCTCCGTTCTTGATACCAATCCCGGCGACGAAGGCGGCGATGCCCGCCAGCAGCCACGGCGCCGTCTGACGCAGCCAATCAACCAAGGCCTTGGCGCCCTTCTGCTGATCTCGCGTCCCCTCGAGGTCGTCGATGCGCCTGAAGGCGGCCGACAGGCGGTCGTTCAGGGCTTCGATCTGGCGCTCGTATTCACGCGCCTCCAGCTTGATGACGCGCTCGCGCACATCATCGACCTTGCTGTTCATACGCTCGACCTGTCGGGTCAGCGTGCCCACGGCATCGGTCAGCCCGCGTAAGGCATGGATCTCGGCCATGCTGACGGCCTCCGGCTTTGAGACCGGAGTCATGATTTCGTCGCCTGCAGACATGCGGGCTCCTACGCAGGGGATTGTGTGGAAGACGAACCGCGCTCGTCAGGCTTCCGGATCGGCCGGGGCCTCTGGTGCAGGAGCGGGCTGTAGCGCCTGAACGCGCGCTTGCGCGGCGGACAGACCGCTCTCCATCGATGTGACGATGCGTTGGAGCATCTGCTTCGTGCCCTCGGCGCCCTGCGTTCCGAGCGGGCGCGGCAGGTCGTCCACGCTATCGGCAATTGCGGCCTTCACTCCGGACAAGAAGGCACCTGCCTGTTCCCCCGAAAGGAGGGCGACGGCTGCGTTCGCGGACGGCAGTCGAGCAGCCTTGCCTTTGACACTTAGCGACACCAGGACCTCGGCCAAACGGATCGCGCCAAAACTGATTGTGCCAAGGGCGCCGGTGCGGTGGCCTTTTTTCCGGAGCCGTTCCGAATAGACCTTGAGGACGAAGATCAGACGCTGACCTTCCTTGCGGCTAAACCGCGTCCAGCGCGTGTTGGCGGATAATTGGCTGCCACGACGCACGCGTGGAGGCGGCGCGCCCCAGCGATGAAAATAGGCGCTCATGACAGCGCCCCGTTCTTCCGATAGGGTGTCGCCTGTTCAGATTGCTTTGTTGAACCGTGATGTGCCCCGCCATGCGCTGCAACGCTGGCGGGGTTTTTCGTGGCCGATTTCCTATTCTGGCCGTTAGCCAAACACAGAAAATCTCTTTGTATTTCAATGACTGCCCCAGGGCGGGTTAGTCCGCCTAAGTTATTGAACAGGAAGGCTTGTCGGCCTTCCTCTCTGTCCGCCATCTTCTTCGCCCAAGCCGACACCCGCCTCATCGCCCTGCGCTCAGGGCAGGCGGCCGCTATGTCGTTTCGAAAGCGGCGATGCTAACCTCGTCGCCTCCCCTTTTTCGACGGATGCGCGACCCCATGACGCCCTTGCCTGCTCTCGCCGCCCTGGCTGCTGACATGACCGCCTGGCGGCGGGACATCCACGCTCACCCGGAACTGTCCGGTCAGGAGTCGCGCACCGCAAAGCTGGTGTTCGACGTGCTGGAAGGGCTTGGCCTGAAGCCCGAGGGCGGCGTCGGCGGCGAAGGCGTGGTCGCCGTCATCGAAGGGCGCGAACCCGGCCCGTCCATCGGCCTGCGCGCCGACATGGACGCCCTGCCCATGAACGACGACAGCAACGTCCCCCACGCCTCGACCAGGCCCGGCGTCTCGCACGCCTGCGGCCACGACGGCCATACGGCGACCCTGCTGGGCGTGGCGCGCCATCTGGCCGCCAACCCGCCCGCGCGCGGCCGCGTGGTGCTGATCTTCCAACCGGCGGAAGAGACGGGTCTGGGCGCCGTGGCCATGATCGAGGACGGCCTGTTCGACCGCTATCCGTGCGACGAGGTCTACGGCTACCACAACATGCCGCTGCTGCCGCTGGGCGAGGCGGCGGTCCACACTGGCCCGACCATGAACGGCTATAAGGTGTGGGAGATCGACATTCAGGGCGTCGGCGGCCACGGCGCCGCTCCGCACAAAACGAAAGACCCTGTTCAGGCCGCCGTGCGCGTGGCCTCTGAAATCTCGTCCATCGTCGGCCGCTATGTCGACCCGATGGAGCCGGCCCTGATCACCGTCACCAAGCTTCAGGCCGGGTCGTCGCACAACGTCGTGCCGCACGAAGCCAGTCTGGCGGGCACCCTGCGCGCCACCTCATCCGACGTGATCGAGACCATGTGGCAGAAGCTTCAGGCCATCTGCACAGGCGTCGGCGTCATGACCGGCTGCACCGTCACGGTGCGCGAGACGGCGGGCGTACCGCCCGTCTTCAACGCCGCCGCTCAGGCTGATGTGGCGGCGGCGGCGGCGGGCGGCGTGTTCGGCGCGGACAAGGTGCATCGCGACCTGAAGCCGTACCCGTTCACCGACGACTTCGCCTATATGTTGCAGATCGCGCCGGGCGCTTACTTCTTCGTCGGACAGGGCGGGACGATGGTCCACCAGACGGCCTATGACTTCAACGACGACCTGCTGCCGAACGTGGCCTCGGTCTTCGCCCGGATCGTCGAGGCGAAGCTGTCCTGAAGGCAGGTCAGGGCGGCGGGATCAGGCGCGCAGCGTGGCCCCGCCGTCGACGTACAGGTCCGTCATGGTGATGTGGGCGGCGCGGTCGGACAGCAGGAAGACCACCGCCTCGGCGATGTCTTCGGGCGTCGCCAGCTTCTGCAGCGGAATGCCTGCCTTGAAGGTCTCGGGCGAGCCGGCGATGACACGGGCGGCGCCGTCTTCATCGGCCCACATGCCGGTCTGCATCGGCGTCAGGGTCGAGCCGGGGGCGACGATGTTGCAGCGGACGCCCTTCGGTCCCAGCTCCAGCCCCAGACAGCGGGTGAACATGGTCGCCGCCGCCTTGGACGCGGCATAGGCCGCCATCGCATGACGCGGCACGCCCGCCGCGTTGGAGCTGACGGTGACGAAGGCGCGGTTTTTCTTATCTTTTGGGCCCCGCTCGCCCATCCGCCGCGACGCCGCGCGGCCCAGATGGAAGACCCCGTCCGCATTGACCGCAAAGACGCGGCGCCATTCGGCGTCGGAGGTCTGATCCACCGTCACATTGGATAGCACGCCTGCGACGCTGGCCACGAAGTCGATCGGGCCGTCCTCGGCCTCGATGCGGTCGAACAGGGCTTCAACCGCCGCGCCGTCGGACACGTCCAGCGGCTCGACCCGCACGCCGTTCAGGAAGGCCAGACCCGACAGGGCGGTGGACGGCAGGTCGGTCGCCACCACGCGCGCGCCCTCCTCGACCAGCAGGCGCACCACGGCGGCGCCGATGCCGCCGCCCGCGCCCGTGACCAGGGCCAGACGGCCGGACAGTCCGCTGTCTCTCATCGTGTCGTATCCTCTGCGGCGGTCATGCGGGCGTCCAGCGCCGGGGCGATCAGGGCCGTCGCCGCCGGGCCGGTCAGTTGCGGGTGCAGGAAGGGAACCTCGACCACGTCCAAATCGGCCGCATAGGGCCGCCACAGGCCGGGCGTCAGATCGCGCTCCTTGTGATCCAGCGCCGCGCGGACATGGGTGGTGCGGCCGCCGAAGGGCTTGTGATGATGCTCCCGCACCAGACGATTGGTGTCCAGCACCACGCGGATCACTCCGTCCAGCGCCGCCTCGGGCAGGCCGCCCAGCGCGCTGTCACCCGCCTTCAGGAAGGCGACAATGGCCGCGCGGCTACGCAGTTCGGGATACTGGGTCGGGTCATATCCGGCGATGGCCAGAAGGGCGCGCATCGCGTCGACCGGATCTGGGTCCGGCTCGGCGCGCCAGCACTCGGCCGGATAGGAGTCCAGCATGGCCATCAGCCCGACCTTGACCCCGCGCCGCTCCAGCTCGACCGCCGCCGCCTGAGCGATGATGCCGCCGACGGACCAGCCTGCGATGTGAACCGGACCGGGCGCGCCCAAGGCCAGAATGTGATCGACATAGACCGACGCCAGCGCGTCGATGCCGTCCGGCAGGGCGTTATTGGGATCAAGCGCGGGCGACTGCACGCCCCACACCGTGCGGCGCGGCGACAGGGCGCGCGCCAGTGTCCGATAGCCCCACGATAGCCCCCCCGCCGGGTGGACCAGGAACAGCGGCGGCAGGGCCGGATCGCCCTCGGCCAGACGGATCAGCACGCCCAGCCCGTTGTCGAAGTCCAGCGCCTCGGCGTCGATCAGGGCGGCCAGTTCAGCCACGCGCGGCCGGTCGAACAGGGCGCCCAGCCCCGGATCGCGCCCCAGCCGCTCGCGGATCAGCATCATCAGATGCACCGCCAGCAGGGAGTCCCCGCCCAAGGTGAAGAAGTCGTCGTCAGCGCCCGCCGGTTCCGCCCGGCCCAGCGTCTCGGCGAACAGTTCGGCGATGACTTTCTCGGTCGGCGTCTCGGCCGCCCGGCCCGCTGCAGCCTCGAACACCGGGGCGGGCAGCGACTTGCGGTCCAGCTTGCCGTTGGAGGTCGTCGGCAGGGCGTCCAGCGCCACGATAGCGGCGGGCACCATATAATCGGGCAGGCGCGCGGCCAGCCTGGCCTTCAGGGCGGCGGGATCGTAGCCCTCAGCCGGGACCAGATACACGACCAGACGGCGCTCTCCCGGCCGGTCTTCGCGCGCCAGCACCACCGTCTCGCGCGCCAAACCGCTGGCGATGACGGCGGCTTCGATCTCGCCCAGTTCGATGCGCAGGCCGCGGATCTTCACCTGATGATCGCTGCGGCCCAGATAGACGACGGCCCCGTCAGCCCGCCTGCGCGCCACGTCGCCCGTGCGATACAGGCGCTGACCTGGATGGTGCGGGTCGGGAATGAAGCGGTCCTCGGTCAGGTCGGGCCGGTTCAGATAGCCGCGCGCCAGTTGCACCCCGCCCAGATGCAGATGGCCGCCCATGCCGGGCGCCACGGGGCGCAGCCGCTCGTCCAGAATGACCAGCCGCGTGTTCCACACCGGCCAGCCGATCGGCATGGGGCGGGACGTATCATCCGGCCCGGCGGCCCAATAGCTGACGTCCACCGCCGCCTCGGTCGGGCCGTAGAGGTTGTGCAGTTCAGCCTTCACCGTCTGGTGGAAACGATCGCGCAGTTCAGCGGGCAGTTCCTCGCCGCTGCAGAAGACGTGGGCGACCGCGATCCCCTTGGCCGCCGGATCGGCCAGAAAGGCCGACAGCATGGAGGGGACGAAGTGCAGGTCGGTGATCGCGTGGCGGCGGATCAGCCCGGCGATGGCCGCCGGATCGCGGTGCGCGCCGGGCGGGGCCACGACCAGTTCGCCGCCCGAAATCAGGGCCAGGACGAACTCCCACACCGACACGTCGAAAGTGGCGGGCGTCTTCTGCAGGATGCGGGTCTGGGCGCCGACGCCGTATTCGGCCTGCATCCACAGCAGGCGGTTGACTATGGCGCGATGCTCGACCAGCACCCCCTTAGGATCGCCGGTCGACCCCGAGGTGTAGATGACATAGGCGGCGTCCTCGCCCCCTTGCGCGACGACGGGCGCAATCCCGTCCAGCGGCCAGTCAGCGGGCGCCAGCAGAGCCTCGCCGAACGCGCCGCCGATATCTTCATGAGCCAGCACGACGCTCGGCCCGGCGGCGCGGACGATGGCGGCGATGCGCTCGGCCGGATGCTCCAGATCCAGCGGCAGATAGGCCCCGCCCGCGCGTAAGGTCGCGACCAGGGCGATCACCAGATCCAGCGAACGCGGCAGGGCCACGGCGACGAGGCTCTCGCGCCCCACGCCGCGCGCCGCCAGCGCCGAGGCCAGCGCCGCCGTGCGGCGGTTCAGCTCGGCATAGGTCAGGGTCTGATCGCCGAAGGTCAGCGCCGGGGCGTCCGGCGTCGCCTTCATCGCCGCCTCCAGCAGGGCGGTCAGCGTCGTGTCGGGAACCGGATGGGCGGTGGCGTTGAAGGCTTCCAGTTCGCGCGCGGCCTCGCTGGGCGTGGCGATGGGAACTTCGCCCAGGGTCTCCGCATCGAGCGCGTTGGTCAGGAAGGCGGCCAGACGCTCTGCGTGGGCGGCGGCCTCCTCCAGCGTGTAGAGGTCGGGGTTGGCGTCGACCTCCAGCGTCAGGACCGGGACGGCGTCGCCGCGGAAGGTGAAGCTGATGTCGTCCACCGGGCCGGTGCCCAGCACCTTCAGCGTCGTGTCCAGCCCCGCAAAGCGCGGCGGCAGGTCGAACGGCAGGACATTGACCAGCGGCCCATACAGGCGCCGCGCTCCGCCGATCAGGCCGAGATCGCGCCGCAGCTGCTCGCTGCGGTAACGACCGTGGCGGCGGGTCTTGATCAGGGCCTTGGAGGCCAGGATCAGTTGCACGTCCAGCGGCGCGTCCTCGTCCAGCGTCAGGCGCAGCGGCGGGACGTTCATGATCATGGCGGGCGTGCGCGCCGAGGCGCTGCCCATGCGGCCCATCCACGGCACGCCGATCACGGCCTCCTCCGCCCCTGAGAAGCGGCGGACATAGGCGGCGCCGATGGCGGTCAGCACGTCGGGCCAGGACAGGCGCCCGGCGTCGGCGCGGGCGCGCAGGCGGGCCGTGACCTGCGGCGGCAGGGCGCGTTCGATGCGGTGGAAGCGGTGGGCGGTCGTGGCCTTGCCGGGCGCCAGGGAGGCGACCTCGGGCGCGTCGCCCATGATCTCGCGCCAGTAGGCGGCGTCGGCCGTGCGCTTGTCGGAGACGCGGTAGGCGGCGTCTTCGTCCCAGATCTTGGCGATGGGGTTGAAGACTGGACCGGGCGTCAGGCCGCCGCACGCGGCGTTGTAAAGCTCGGCTGTGCGGTTGGTCAGCAGGGCCATGCCGAAACCGTCGGTGGCCAGATGGTGGACGCGCAGGCTCCACAGGAAGCGTTGCGGTCCCATGCGGAACAGGATGTTGGCGGCCAGCGGGTCGCGCGTCGGGTCGAGCGGCGTCTCATGATCGCGGCGCATGGCGGCCATGGCCTCGGCGACCGGATCGGCGGCGGCGGACACGTCGACGATCTGCAACAGGGGGCGATGGGTCGGATCGAGGGTCTGGAACACCTCGCCGTCTCGTTCGACGAAACGCAGCGACAGGGCCTCGGCCTCGGCGGCGGTCTGATCGACGGCGGCGCGGAAGGCTTCAACGTCCAGATCGCCCCGGATGTCGAGATAGTGGGCCGTGTTGAAGATCGGATTGGCCGGGTCCAGCCTCTGGGCGAACCACAGGCCGGATTGGGCTTCCGTCAGCGGGTGTTCCAGCACCGCCGCCATGCGTCCGTCGTCCATGATACAGGCGTCAGGCGTCGTGACCGGCGGCGCGCAGGCGCGCCTGAACCACGCTCCACCAGCCCGCGAGCGTGGTGTGTTCAGCCAGTTCGCTGAACTCCAGCGGCACGGCCTCGCTCCACGCCAGCGACAGGTTGAGGGCGCGCAAGGAGTCGACGCCCAGGTCCATCAGATTGTCGTCGTCCAGAATGGAGTCCGGCGTTTCGTGCAGCACGGCGGCGACATCGGCGCGCATCCGCTCCAGCGTCAGATCCTGCGGGGTCAGCTTGGTCATGTCAGTCGTTCCAGAACGCGCGCCGTCGAAAGGGCCACGGCGCAGGTGTCGGCGGCCCAGGCCACCGCGCCCATATGCTTGTCGCGCGAGAAGTCGCCAAGCGCATCGGCGACGAAGAAGGGTTCGATATCGCGCTGAAACGCCTCGGCCGCCGTCAGCTGACAGCCGATGTGGGCGTAGACTCCGCAGACGATCAGCTGGTCCCGCCCCCGCACGCGCATCAGCGTCTCGAGGTTGCTGCGCTGGAAGGCGCTGTAGCGGTGCTTGACCAGAGGAAAGTCGCCCGGCGCCGGGGCCAGTTCGGGCAGGATGTCTTCATGCTCGGGCGCGCGGCTCATGCCCGGCCCCCACAGGTCGGCCTGCAGCCCCCGGTCGCGGCGATCCTGATCGCCGTTCTGGGCGGTGTAGAAGACGGGCACGCCCGCCGCCCGCGCCGCCGCGATCAGGCGGGCGATGTTGGCGATCAGTCCCGGCAGCGGCTCAGCGCCCGGCGCATAGGGGCGCATGAAATAGCGCTGCATGTCGTGGACCAGCAGGGCGGCGCGATCACGCTCCAGCGTCCACTGGGCGCGCGAGGCGGGGATCTCCGCCTCGGTGGGCAGGGCGTAGGCCGGGACGGTGGGCAGACCTCTGGAGACGCTCACGCCTTGCCCTCTTCTTCCAGAATGCGCTGGCGAAGGGCCGCGCGCAGTTCGCGGCGGCTGACCTTGCCCACGGCGGTCACGGCGAAGTCGTCGACGAAGACGATCTGGTCCGGCACCTTGAAATCGGCGATGTCGCGCTTGCGCATCCACGCCTTCAGCTCGACGCCGCGCGGCGCGGCGCCGTCGGGGATGATGAAGGCGCAGATGCGCTCGCCCAGATAGTCGTCGGGCACCGACACCACAGCGGCGTCGAAGACGGCCGGATGGGCCAGCAGGTGATCCTCGACCTCCTCGGCCGAGATCTTCTCGCCCGCGCGGTTGATGTGGTCGGTGGCCCGACCCATGACGACCAGATAGCCCTCGGGCGTGCGGCGCACCACGTCGCCGGTGCGATAGAAGCCGTCGTCGGTGAAGGACCGCGCATTGGCCGCCGGTTCATTGTGATAGGCGCGGATCGTATAGGGCCCGCGCGTCAGCAGATTGCCCGGCTCGCCCTCGGCCACCGGCGCGCCCGCGTCGTCGACGATCAGGATTTCGTCGTCAGGGCTGATCGGTCGCCCCTGCGTCTCGACGATCAGGCTCTCGGGGTCGTCCAGCCGGGTGTAGTTGACCAGCCCCTCGGCCATGCCGAACACCTGTTGCAGGGTGCAGCCCAGCTCCGGGCGCACGCGCCGCGCGGCCTCGGGCAGGAACTTCGCCCCGCCGACCAGCAGCACTTGAAGGCTGGACAGGTCGTGGGTTTTCTTGGCCGCCGCCTGCATCCACAGCAGGGCCAGAGGCGGCACCAGTCCGGTGATCGTCACCCCCTCGCGCGTGATCAGGGGAAAGCAGACGTCCGGCGACGGCGACGGCGCCATCACCACCGTCGCCCCGACATAGAGGGCGCCCAGATAGCCCGGCGAGCTCATCGGGAAATTATGCGCCGCCGGCAGGGCCGTCAGATAGACGCTCTCCGGCTCCAGCCCCGAGATGTCGGCGCTCTCGCGCACGCTGTAGAGATAGTCGTCGTGGGTGCGCGGGATCAGCTTGGACAGGCCGGTCGAGCCGCCCGAAATCTGCAGGAAGGCCACGTCGGACGGATCGGCGTCGTCCGTCGGCAGGGAGGCCGGATCGGCGCGAAAACCGTCGAAGGATGCGAACTCCTCGGCCTCGCCCACCACGACCACATGGCGCAGGTCCGGAATCTCGGCCTGAACGGCGCGGGCCAGGGCGCGATAGTCGAACCCTTCATGCCGGTCGGCCACCACATAGGCCGACGCCTCGGCGCGCGTCAGGAAATGGACGATCTCGGTCGAGCGGTGCGCGGGCAGCGCATAGACGGGGATCAGCTTGGCCCGGAACAGGCCGAACACCACGCTGAGGAACTCGGGCAGGTTCGGCAACTGCACCACCACCCGGTCGCCGGGCTTCAGGCCCAGCGCCAGAAAACCGGCGGCGGCCGTCTCGGCCTTTTGCAGCAGCTCGCCATAGGTCCAGCGTTGGTCCATGCCGACCACGGCGACGGCGTCAGGCTGCGCCTCCGCCCGGCTGCGCAGCAGTTGGGAGAAGGTTTCGCCGCGCCAATAGCCCTTGGCCCGATAATGCGCCGCCATGTCGTCCGGCCAGACCTGTTGCAGGGGAATCATACGCTCGCCTCATCCACGCCCAGGGCGCGCAGGACGGCCTGGAACTTACCCGACGTCTCGTCCGCCTCGGCGGCGGGGTCTGAGCCTTCGACAACGCCCGCCCCGGCATAGAGACGCGCCTGATCGCCGCACGTCTCGGCGCAGCGCAAGGAGACGTACCACGCCCCGTCGCCAAAGGCGTTGGTCCAGCCCACGGCCCCGGCATAGAAGCCCCGGTCATAGCCTTCAAGCGCGTGGATCATCTCAGCCGCCCGGTCGCGCGGCGAGCCGCAGACGGCGGGCGTCGGATGCAGCAGGGCGGCCAGTTCGGCGGCGGAAGTCTCGTCGGGGCGATGCAGCCGCCCCTCGATACGGGTGCCCAGGTGCCACATGGTCCGGGTCGAGACGAGCGCCGGGCCGGGCGGCGCGCGCAGGTCGCTGCAATAGGGCGCCAGCAGGTCCATGATGGCCTCGACCACCAGGGCGTGTTCGCGGCGGTCCTTGTCGGAGGCCAGCAGGCCTTGCGCCGCCGCCTCGTCCTGCACCACGTCGGTGCTGCGGCGGGCCGATCCGGCCAGAGGATGAGAGAAGACGGCCGGGCCGCGCTTGGACGCCAGCAGTTCGGGCGTGGCGCCGACCAGACGGCGCATGGCCCCGCCAGCCCCCTCGCCCAGAGGCGTCAGGAAGCGGGCGGCAGTCGGATCGGCTTTCAGGTCGCGCCACAGGGCGAAGGGGTCGATCGCGCCGTCGCCCTGAACCTTCAGGCTGCGCGACAGCACCACCTTGTCGACCGGCTCGGCGCCGCCCTGAGAGGCGCGCATGGCCTCAAGCGCCTGCGTCACCGCCGCCTCATAGGCCGCGCGCGAAGGCTCGGGCGTCAGGGCGCGGATCGCAGGGCGAGACGCCGTAGAAGACATGTCCCAGATGCGGTTGGCCGCGCGCTCGGGCAGGAACAGGCAGTCGTCGGCGTTGCGGTCGAACGGCAAGGCGCCGACCAGCAGACGCGGCGACGGCTCATCGGTTTCCGGCGCGACCGGCAGATCGGCGAAGAAGCGGCGCACGCGCACGCCCAGGGTCGCCGCCGGTCCCGGCGTCAGGCGCTGCTTCAGGCCCGTGGTGAAGAGCCGCAGCTCCGGCGTGCTCAATCCAAAAGCCCAGTCCATGTCGTCCTTCGGCGCGGCGGCCTCATGCCGTTCGGATGCGCCGCCGCCGATCTGAACCGACAGATCGGGCGCGCCCCAGAACTCCGCTACTCTCGACTCCATGCTGATCCCTGCCGCACTCAAGCTGTTGCATATCATTCGCAACAAACTGGCCTATAGCCGAGCAACCTTCGCATTGTCTTGCGGCGAGATTAATTCCAAGCCGGTCTGGTCGTTTCGTCGCAGAGGTTTAGAAGGGCGCCCATGCGAATGCTTGTCATTGACGATGATGCCCGAACCCGCGCCTTCGTGGCCGAAGGCCTGCGCCAGCAGGGGCATACGGTCGATGAGGCGGGCGACGGCGAGGCCGGTCTGCACATGGCGATGGAGGGCGCATACGCCGCCATCGTCGTTGACCGCATGATGCCGGGGCTGCCCGGTCTGGAAGCGGTCCAGGCCATGCGCGCGGGCGGGCTGAAGACGCCGGTGCTGATGCTGACGGCGCTGGGCTCGGTCGACGACCGGGTGGCGGGGCTGAACGCGGGCGCCGACGACTATCTGGTCAAGCCTTTCGCCTTCAGCGAACTGAGCGCGCGGCTGCAGGCGCTGGTGCGGCGCCCCCCGCTGGCCGAAGCCACGACGCGGCATCGGGTCGCCGATCTGGAGGTCGACGTGGCCGCCCACCGGGCGACCCGCGCGGGCCGGACGCTGGACCTGACCCCGCATGAGTTCAAACTGTTGGAGCGGCTGGCGCGCAACGCCGGTCACGCCGTAACGCGCACCATGCTGCTGGAAAGCCTGTGGGGCTTTCACTTCGACCCCCGCGCCAATCTGATCGACGCCCACATCAGCCGCCTGCGCGCCAAGGTGGATCGCGGCTTCGATCAGGAGCTGATCCACACCATCCGGGGAGTGGGTTATGTCCTCAAGGCCCCGGACTGAGCCGAAACGCCCGTCGGTCTGGTCCACGGCCAGCCTGCGCTACGCCGCCGCCTTCTCTGCCCTGTTCGGACTGGGCGCGGCGGTGATGATCGCGGGGGTGGACTATGGGCTGATGCGCTTCGCCGAGGCCGAGGTCCGCGACGGGCTGAACCATCAGATGGACGTCATGCGCGCCGACGCTGACCGGCACGGCACGGCCCAGCTGGTGCAGGAGCTGAACGCCGAGGCCCGGAACCGCGACGCCCGGCGCTATCTGCTGCTGGTGGAGGCGCCGGACGGCAGCGCCTTCTCCAACGGCCTGACGCGGCTGGCGGTCAATGAGACCGGCTTCCGCCGCAACCTGCCCAACAAGGCGCGCCCCGCGCGATGGCCCGACCAGACGCCGAACATGCTGGCGCTGAGCGCGCGGGCCTCCGACGGCGGCCTGCTGGCGGTCGGACGCGACATCCAGCATCTGGACGAGCTGCGCGGCGGCATCCGCCGCTACGCCCTGATGAGCGGGATCGTCCTGATCCTGCTGGCTCTGGCCGGCGGCTGGTTCGCGGGACGGCTGTTCCTGCGGCGTCTGGAAGACGTCAACCAGGCGGTCGGCCGCATCATCGCCGGTCAGGATTCGGCGCGCCTGCCCGCCGTCGGCCTGGGGCGGGAGTTCGATGAGCTGTCGGCCAACCTCAACCGGATGCTGGACCGGCAGGAGGCGGCGCTGACGACGCTGAAGACCCTGTCCGAGGGCGTGGCTCACGAACTGCGCGCGCCGCTGAACCGGATCCGCAATCGACTGGAGGATCTGGCCGCCAATCTGGACGACGCC
Organism: Brevundimonas sp. RM1; assembly: GCF_052907225.1. Lineage (NCBI taxonomy): Bacteria > Pseudomonadati > Pseudomonadota > Alphaproteobacteria > Caulobacterales > Caulobacteraceae > Brevundimonas > Brevundimonas sp. RM1. The sequence goes on along the minus strand of NZ_JBRERY010000007.1, from coordinate 128,235 downwards.
CAGGCGCGCGAGGCCGCCGTCGAACGCGCGCTGGAGGAGACGGATCAGGTCAGCGCCCTGTTCGAGGCCTTGCTGACCCTGGCGCGGATCGAGAGCGGCGACGCCGCCTTGCAGACCGAACGGCTGGATCTCGCCGCCCTGGCCGCCACGGTGGCAGACATCTACAGCCCCTTCGTCGAAGAGGCGGGCGGGCGCCTGACCTTCGCCCTCGCCCCTACAGGAGCGGTCGAGGCCGACCCCGCCCTGATCCAGCAGGCCCTGGCCAACCTGATCGAGAACGCCGTCTTCCATGGCGGCGGCCGGATCGAGGTCTCGACGTGCAGCGAAAAAGGCCGGGCGGTCGTCCGCGTCGCCGACCACGGCCCCGGCGTGCCGGAAGCCGAGCGCGACAAGATCCTGCGCCGCTTCTATCGCCTTGGTCAGGGCGGGAGCGGCCATACCTCCGGCGCGGGCCTGGGCCTGGCCATGGTGGCCGCCGTGGCGCGGGCGCACGGCGGCGAACTGCGGCTGGACGACAACCGGCCCGGACTAGCCGTGGAACTGGCGCTGCCGACCGTCTCCTGAACTGTCTGCGCCGTCAGCCCCCACCGGTGCGGGGCCTGGCTCGAATCCAGCGAAGAGGGCGTCGATCAACCACTGGGTTCCGGCGTCCCCGTCCGAGCGTTCGTGCCAGACCAGGTGGTAGTCGAACGGCCGCATCTCCTGCGGCGCTGGAAAGGCGCCGAGACCATGCGTCGCCGCGAAATGCTCGGCCGCCCGACGCGGCAGCAGGGCCACCGCTTCGCTGGTCTGCAACAGATAGGGAACCAGGGCGAAGCTCTCGGCCCGCACCAGGACGCGGCGCTCGGCCATGTCCGGCAGGTCATCCGCCACCCAGTCGCCGAATCCGTCCCCCGCCGAGGGGACGACATGGGGCCAGCGCAGCAGTTCGGCGTGCGTCGGCGTCGCCTGATGCACAGGATGATCCGGCCGCGCCAGGCCCAGATGAGTCTCGCGAAATAGCCAGCGCGACTTCAGCCCCGCGCCTTCGGGATTCCATCCCGTCAGCACCAGATCCAGCCGGCCGTCCTCCAGCCGCCGCAGGCTGGCGTCCGACAGAGGCTCGACCGCCAGCTCCACCCCCGACGCCTCGTGCTCGATACGGGCCAGGGCCGGCGTCAGAACGCTGAGCAGGCCGAAGTCGGTGGAGGCCAGGCGGAACACCCGCTTCATCCGACCGACGTCCAGGCCGGGGTCGCGCAGCAGGCTCTCGCCCGCGTCCAGCCAGGCGCGCAAGGGGCCGGACAGGGCCTCGGCGCGCGGCGTCGGCATCATGCCGCGCGGCCCGCGCACCAGCAGAGGGTCGTCGAACTGATCGCGCAGCCGGGCCAGGATGCGGCTCATCGCCGGCTGGCCGATGCCCAGGCGCTCGGCTGCGCGCGAGACGCTGCGCAGCTCGATCAGCACCTGAAGATGCTGAAGCAGGGTGAAATCCACGCGGTGGGGAAGTCGCCCCGACATATGGCCTCGCTGCATGACGCTCGGCGTCAGCCTCCGCTGTATTAAGAACGCCTCTTAATTGCAACACATCGACATAGGCCTTTGCTCCCAGCCCATCGCGCCTCCGACGGCCGCGCCCTCATGCGGCTGGGCGAATACGCCCCATGCCGAATCCGACATTGAGACAATATTGCGAATGATTATTAGGAGCGAGCCGCTCGCACGGTCGAGCTTTCCTCCCCTCCTCGGGCGCTCGTCGCCCGCCAACGCACGCCTTTGGGGGCGCAGATGCACCTATCGAAACGCCGCATCGGGCTGGGCCTGATGACAACCACCCTGCTCGCCACATCGCCGGTCCTGGCCGAGACGATTCCCGCCGATCTCTCAGGCGTCGATCCGCAGGCCACCGCCGTCGGCGATGTGATCGTGACCGCCTCGGGCTCGACCGTCGACGTGCGCGACGCCCCGGCCTCGGTCAGCGTCATCACCCGCGACGAGATCGAACGTCAGCCGGTCCAGAGCCTGGGCGAACTGCTGGGCCGCCTGCCCGGCGTGACCGGCGGCGTCAGCCCGACCGGCGCCATGTCCAAGATCACCATCCGCGGCCTGCCGGACAACTACACCCTGGTTCTGGTCGACGGGCGTCGCGTCGGCAACTCGCGCGACATCAGCTATCGCCCCGACCTGGGCCGCCAGGATCTGAACTGGATCTCGCCCGACATGATCGAGCGCATCGAGGTGGTGCGCGGCCCGATGTCGTCCCTCTACGGCTCCGACGCCATGGGCGGGGTCATCAACATCATCACCCGCAAGATCGCCCCGACGTGGCGCGGCTCGGCCAACACCAGCTACACCTGGTCCGAGGATTCCGAGCGCGGCGACGCCTATCAGCTGGGCGTCAACGTGGCCGGCCCGCTCACGGAGAACCTGGGCCTGCGCCTGGGCGCGACCTACGCCCGCACCAATCCCGACGAAGTGAACCTCTCCGGCGCCAACGGCACGGGCGGCGTCGTCAACAAGAGCCTGAACGGCGTGCTGAACTGGGCGCCCGTCGAGAACCACAACCTCTCGTTCGAGGCCAACTATGGGGTGGAGGAGCCTCTGGCGCCCAAGCTGCTGGTGCCGAACCGCAACGGCGTGCTGACGCCGCAGGGGGCCTTCGGCTCGGAAACCGAACGCACCAACTTCCGCGCCGGCCACGAAGGCGAATGGTCCTTCGGCAAGACGCGCCTGGACGTCTATCGCAACGCCTTCGAGAACAAGGCGATGGGCGAGTACGGCGGCTCCGGCGAATTCGAGGAGTGGATCGTCGACGGCCTGTGGAACTTCGAAAAGAATTTCGTCTGGCGGCACAAGGTCGCCCTCGGCGCCCAGTACCGCCAGGAAGAGCTGACCAACACCGACACCATCGGCACGGTGCCGATCGACTATGACGGCAACGTCATCACCGGGGCCACGCTGAAAGGCGACACGGCGGCCGTCTTCGCCGAGGACCAGATCACCCTGCGCGAAAACCTGCTGCTGACGCTCGGCGGCCGCCTGGACAGCCACGACAAGTACGGCGAGCACTTCAGCCCGCGCGCCTATCTGGTATGGCATCCGGCCGAGGCCTGGACCCTGCGCGGCGGCGTGTCCAAGGGCTTCCGCGCCCCGTCCCTGAAGGAGAACAGCGCCGGCGCCGCGACCCAGTCCGGCGGCAACGGCTGCCGGGGCCTGATCGGCATGGCCGCCAAGGACAAGAACGGCAATCCGATCCTGGACGGAAACGGCAATCCGCTGGTCTACACCTCGGGCGGCTGCTGGATGGCGGGCAACCCCAACCTCAAGCCCGAGGAAAGCACCAGCTACGAGTTCGGCTTCGCCTATCACGGCGACGCCTACAGCTTCGCCGCCACCTATTTCCACACCGACTTCGAGAACAAGATCCAGTACGCGCCGCTGGGCTATTTCGAAGGCCGCTGGTGGACCAAGAACGAGAACGTCCAGCGCGCCCGCACCAAGGGCCTGGAGCTCAGCGGTTCTGCGGCCCTGCCCTACGACCTGACCCTGCGCGGCAACGCCACCTGGATGATCGAGGCCAAGAACCTGGACACCGGGGCCAGCCTGATCACCACGCCGGAATGGTCGGGTTACGCCTCGCTGGACTGGCGGGCGACCGATCGTTTGGGGGTCATGCTGTCGGCCCAGTACACCGGCGAACAGCTGAGCGGCGGCTCGACCCTGACCAACGCCCGCACCGAGTTCGACCTGACCACCGCCTATGAGGCGTCCGACACGGTGACCCTGCGCGCCGGCGTCTCCAACCTCTTCAACGAGAAGGTCAGCGGCACCGCCGGCGATGGCTACTACTCGCCCGGCCGCCGCTTCTTCGTTGGCCTGACCACCCGCTTCTGATCCGGAAAACTCAATCATGACCAACCTCCGCAAATCCCTTCGCGGCGTCGCCCTCGGCGCGCTTCTGGCGGCGTCCGCCATCGCGGTTCCGGCCATCGCCTCGGCCCAGAGCCTGTTCTCTGCTCCCGAGCGCCTGATCGAAGGCCAGGTGAGCTTCTCGTCCGGCGAGCGCGGCAAGCCCGTCCTGCCAGGCGGCCCGGTCGTGGCTGCCGGTCGCGGCTTCCACCCCGGCCAGAGCATCACCTTGATGTACGGCCAGACGCCGCTGTCGACCGGCCCGATCACGGCGAACGCCGAGGGCGGCTTCGAAGCGCGCCTGACGCTGCCGGCGAACGCCCAGCCCGGCAACCACCCGATCGTGGCGGTGTCGCAGGCGCCCTACAACGCCGTCCTGGCCAATCTGAAGATCTCGCCGAACGTGCCGCTGTCGAACGAGGCGGCCTACCGGATCACCAGCATCCAGCCGACGCGCGGCCTGTACCAGACCGCCTACAGCGCCAAACGCAACGCCGTCTTCGCCACCTCGGCGGTCGGCCGTCCGCCGGTGCGCCAGTCGGAGCTGCTGCGCCTGAACGCCGACACCCTGGCGGTCGAAGCCCGCATCACCCCGGCCGCCGCGCCGGGCCGCGCCGGCCGCGACGGCCAGCCCCAGGACGGCGGCGTCTTCGCCGTCTACGGCGTCGGGGTCGATGACGCCAACGACACCGTCTGGGTCTCGAACAGCCGCCAGAACACGGTCGCCGTCTATCGCCAGTCGGACCTGTCGCTGGTGCGCCAGTTCGAGCCGGGCACGGTCAACCACGCCCGCGACGTCGTCATCGACGAAGAGCACGGCAAGGCCTACGCCAGCGCCACCTTCGAGCCCGAGGTCGTGGTGTTCGACACCGCCGCACTGACGGTCGCCAAGCGCATCAAGATCGACTCGACCGTACGCGGCGAAACCTTCTCGGCCGCCAGCGTCTCCTATGACCGCGAAGCGCGCCGCCTGTACGTCGCCTCCAACTCGACCAATGAGGTCGCGGTCATCGACGCCGCCGCCGACACCGTGCTGAACGTCTTCCGCGTCCCCGGCGCGCGCAGCGTGATCGGCGTCTCGCACGATCCCCAGACCGACCGCATCTTCGTCGCGGCCCAGGGCACCGACAACCTGGTGGTGCTGAACGGTTCGGACGGCTCGGTCGTGGCCGACACCCCGGTCGGCGCGGGCGCCCTGAACGTGGTGTTCGAGCCGAAGTCGCGCCGCGCCTTCGTCAGCACCTTCGGCGCGGGCACGGTGACGGTGACGGACGTCGACGGCCGCATCGTCGCCAATCTGCCCGCCCCGCCGGTGGCGAACCACGTCTCGGCTGACGGGCGCGGCAACGTCTATGTCGCGGTCAAGTCCGGCTGGACCACGGACGGAAACGACTCCGTGCTGCGCATCCGCCCGGCGCGTTGATCCGAACAGCCCCCGCGCCGGGCGCGGGGGCTTTTTTTCTTGCCGCCCGACCTAGCCTCGATAGGGCGCCGCGAAGCGCAGGACGGCCGGCAGGGCCGCATAGGGCGTCGAGCCGTGGTCCTCGTCCTCCAGCACCCGCAGGCTCGCCCCACGGGCCTCCAGATCGCGGGCGTTGGAGACCATGCGCCGAGCCAGGTGCGCGGGCGGCAGCCCCTCCATCTCCTCACGGGCGCCGACCGCGACCAGCAGGTTCGCGCTCTCAGGCTGTGCGGCGACCACCGCCGGGTTCCACCAGATCGACGGGCTGATCGCAGCATAGCGGGCGAAGGGCGCTCCGGCGGCGCGCGCCTCGAGGACGAAAAGGCCCGACATGGAATGACCCATCAGCACCACCTGCTCGAGATCCGCGCCCAGGGCCGCCAGCTGCGGCAGCACCTCCGTCGCCAGCCGCGCCAGCAGGGCCGCGCCGCGCGGCTCCGGCGCCTGGCCCTGCGGTCCCGGCGTGAAGGCGTAGGCGGCCACGCGATCAGCCACGCGCGACAGGGTGACGCCCGCCGTCATCATCGCCTCCACCCGCGTCTTGGCCGAGCGCCGCAGCAACCGTCCGGACACCTGGGCGGCCGTATCGAAGAAGGCCTCGCCCTCCAGCAGCACCAGAACCGGCCAACCGCCGGGCGGCCGTTCGCCCTGCGGCGTCGCCACCCGCACGTCCACGGCGGGCGCGCCATCGACAGCGGGCAGGCGGATGGCGTAGGGCTGGGTCGTGTCGGGAGCCGCGTCCTTCTGGGACGGGTCTGCAGGGGCGGGCGAGGTCAGCGTCATACGGCCACCCTAGCCTATCTGGCCATTGATATGTATTGCGACGCATTCTCTGAGTGGAGTTCGTGAATTGGCGAACGCTGAAAACGCCGTGCCCGAGGCGGTTGTCGCCTATTCCAGAAGCGTGCGGACCAAGCTGTTCGCCATCGCCGTTCTGGCCGCGCTGGCGGCGGCGGCCCTGCTGCTCGACATCGCCACCGGCCCCTCGTCGATCTCGCCCCTGACGGTGCTGAAAGGGGTGTTCGATCCGTCCAGCCTGAGCACGGCCCAGCAGGCCATCGTCTGGCAGGTGCGCCTGCCCTACGCCCTGATGGCGATGATGGTCGGCGCGGCGCTGGCCCTGGCGGGCGCCGAGATGCAGACGGTGCTGAACAATCCGCTGGCCAGCCCCTTTACGCTGGGCGTGTCCTCAGCCGCGTCGTTCGGGGCGTCGCTGGCGATCGTGCTGGGCCTGGGATCGTCCTTCATCGGGGCCGACTGGCTGGTGCCGCTGAACGCCTTCGTCTTCGCCTTCGGTTCGGTGCTGGCGCTACAGGCCCTGGCGCGGATGAAGGGATCGGGGATCGAGAGCATCGTCCTGTTCGGCATCGCCCTGGTCTTCGCCTTCAACGCCCTGACGGCGCTGGTGCAATTCCTGTCCTCGGCCGAGGCGCTGCAGCAGCTGGTGTTCTGGACCATGGGCTCGCTGTCGCGCGCGACCTGGAGCAATGTCGCGGCCCTAGCGGTGGTGTTGGTCGTGGTGACGCCTTTCTCCCTGCTGTCGTCGCGCGCCCTGACGGCCCTGCGGCTGGGCGAGGACCGGGCCATGAGCTTCGGCGTCGATGTGAAGCGGCTGCGTTTCCTGTCGCTGCTGCGGGTCAGCCTGCTGTCGGCGACGGCCGTGGCCTTCGTCGGCGCCATCGGCTTCATCGGCCTGGTCGGGCCGCACATCGCCCGCCTGCTGGTGGGTGAGGATCACCGCTACTTCCTACCCGCCAGCATCCTGGCCGGGGCGGTCATCATGTCGCTGGCCTCGGCGGCGTCCAAGATCATCGTGCCGGGCGTGCTGATGCCCGTCGGCATCGTCACCGCGGTGATCGGCGTGCCGGTCTTCCTCCTGCTGATCTTCCGCAACGGAGGCCGGGCATGAGCGACCTGTCGATCAGCGGCCTCGACGCCGGTTACGGCGGCCAACCCATCATCAGCGGCTTCAGCCTGCCGCCCCTGACCGCAGGCGAAGTCGTGTCCGTCGTCGGCCCCAACGGAGCGGGCAAGAGCACCCTGCTGCGCAGTCTGGCGGGCCTGATCCCGGCGCACGGCTCGATCCGACTGGACGAGACCGAACTGACCCGGCTGTCGCTGGCCGATCGGGCCAAGCGCGTCACCTACATGCCCCAGACCCTGCCGCAGGGCGTGGCCCTGACGGTGCTGGAGACGGTGGTCGCCTCGATCCGCGCCACGCCCCTGCGCGGCGCCGTCTACACCGACGCCCAGGCGGCCGAGCGCGCCTATGAGGTGCTGCAACGCATCAACGCCGAGACTCTGGCCGGGCAGCGTCTGGACCGTTTGTCGGGCGGCCAGAAACAGCTAGCGGGCCTGGCGCAGGCCCTGGCGCGCGAGCCGCGCTTGCTGCTGCTGGACGAGCCGACCAGCGCCCTGGACCTGCACTATCAGCTGCGCGTGCTGGATCTAGCGCGCGAGGCGGCGGCCGAGCGGGGCATGACGGTGATGATCGTCCTGCACGACCTGCAGGCGGCAGCGCGCGTCTCGGACCGGATCGCCGTCATGGCCAAGGGAAAACTGGTCGCTTTCGGAACGCCGGACGAGGCGATCACGCCCGATATCCTGGCCGAGGTCTATCGCGTCTCGGCCCGCGTCCAGCGCTGCGACCGCGGCGCGCTCCAAGTCATGATCGACGATGTTCTGACGGGCTGATCGCCCCGCCCGCCAATCTCTCTGAGCCAAGAAAGAGGCCCGACTGCATCTGCGGCCGGGCCTTTTCTTATTCAGTCCCGATCGGATCAGGGACGGATCAGCGTCACCACGTCGCCGGTCGGATCGACCGGGACCGGCGTGCCCGCCGGGGCGCCGCGCGGCAGGCCGCGGGCCTTGTTCGAGACGTAGACGGCGTTGGTCGCGCGGTCGATGGCGATGGTCTGGGGGAAGGTGCCCGTCTCCAGGTTTGCCTTCACCGCATAGGTGTCCGAATCGATCACCGTCACCGTGCCCGCCTGACGGTTGGCGACGTAGATCTGCTTGACCGCGCCGTTGTAGGCGACGCTCAGGGCGCCCGCGCCGGTGGCGATCTTCTGGATCAGGGCGCCGGTGTCGGCGTTCAGCACCGTCAGCTCGCCCGACTTCTGATGCGCCACGAACAGGCGGCGCCCTTCGGAATCCACGGCGATATTGATCGCGGCGTCGGCGCCCGACGGCCATTTGCCGACGGTTTCGCCCGTGGCCAGATCGATGGCGGCGACTTCGTTGCTGCCCATGCCCGTGACATAGAGGCGGTTCGTCGCCCCATCGAGAGCGGCGCCCATAAGGGTGCTGACCTGAACCGGGATGGTGCGTTCCAGGGTATTGGTCGCCCCGTCGATGACCCAGACGAGGTTCGGCTTGGCCGCGTCGCCCGCTTCGCCGCCGACATCGGTGACATAGACCTTGTTGTTCGCCTCATCGACGACGACCTGGCGGACGTGGCCGCCGTTCTCGCCGTTACGGACCGAGCCGATCACCGCGCCCGTGCGGGCGTTGATGGCCGTGATGACGCCCGCGCGGGTGTCGGTGCCATACAGAACTTGAGTGCGGGTGTTCAGGTTCAGGCCGTAGAGCGGGTTGGCCGAGACGTCGACCGAGGATTCCGGAGCCAGCGTCTGGCCCTGCAGGCGGACGATCTGGGCCTGGTTTGCGCCGCGCGGGCCGACGGCGGCGACATAGAGGTCGTTGTCGGCCGGGTTGAAGACGATCTCGTACAGGCCGCCAGGGGCGACCTTGACGGTCTTCTCGATCGTCTGGGCCGAGGCGGTCGACGCTATCGCCAGGGCGGCGAAGGCGGCGGCGGTCAGAATGCCGTTGCGAAGGGTGATCATGGCGGTTCTCCGGGGTGAAATCAGGCGGCCGGGACCAGGTCGGTCCAGTAGTCCCCGCGATAGGGGACGGCCAGAAAGTCCTTGTTGATCGTGTCCAGCGTCGCGCGCGGATCCAGGTCAGCGAACAGCTCGGGCTGGATCCACTTGGCCAGGACTTCGGCAGCGACGATGTCGATGGGCGAGTTGATCAACTGGTGCGACAGGCCGTGCACCCTGCCCTCGCGCACAGCCTTCAGGGTCGACAGGCCCCGCCGCCCGGCCACGCGGCGCAACGAGGCGCGCGAGGTCTCGACGTCGTATTTCGGACCGACGACGAAGCCGCCGGTCTTCTCCAGATGCGGGCCGCCGGTGGCGATGTAGATATCGGGATCGCGCTCGACCACGAACTCCAGGTTCAGCTTGCCCGACGGCTGTTTCAGCACCTCGGCGCCGATGTTGCGGGCGCCGACGAAGGTCAGATAGTCGCCGATGTTCCCGGCGCCCACCGAGTTGCAGCAGTCCGGCCCGTTGCCCGCGTGCGCCTCCAGGAAGACGGTCGGCTTCTGCTCGTCCCTTAGACCGGCCACGCGGTCGGAGATGGTCTTCAGCCTGGAGGCGCGGAAGGCGTTATAGGCTTCCGCCTGTTCCTCGCGGCCGATCATGGCCCCCAGCAGGGACAGGCTGCGCGGCTGGTTCTCGAACGGGTGCTGGAAGAAATCGATATAGGCCACGCGCACGCCCGCCTGCTCCAACTGGGCGGTCTGGGCGTCGGTCGGGCCGGAATCCAGGGACACCAGGGCCACCTGCGGCTGGGCGCCCAGCACCGCCTCGACGTTGAAGGCGGCGGCCGAACTCGGCGTCTTGGGCAGGCTCGCCAGCGTCGGCGACTTCTCCAGATAGGCGGCGTAGATGTCCGGGCTGAGGCGGTTCACGTCGCCCGCCCAGGCGGCCAGCAGACTGACCGGATCGGGATGGATCAGCGACAGGGCGATCAGGAAGCGACTGTCGTCGATCGACAGCTTCGTCACCGGCGGGGTGATCGCCAACGGCCGGTCGCGCAGGTCGGTCAGCAGCGAGGACGAGCCGGCCGCGTCGCGGCGCGTACAGGCGGCGGCCCCGGTCGCCATCAGGGCGGCGGCGCCCATCAGCAGGGCCCGACGTCCCAACCTCACCTCGACCATCGACCCGTTCTCCGCCCATTCATCAGCGACGCCAGCGGCGTTTCGCCTCGACGCTTAATGATAATCAGTGTCAGCTTCAATCGCTGATTTGTCGCATGAAGCGGTGCGGCCGTTCAGCGCGGCGGGATGATCCGAGCGAAACGGGCGGCGTCCCCGCGGGGAAGCGCCTGGTCCGGCGCCGCTTCTTGACGCACGGCCTCGGTCAGGGCCTTGGGATCGTCGCAGAAGATGCGATGCAGCATGGCCATGACGGCCTCGGCGCGTTCGTCAGCCAGCGAATAATAGATGGAGCGCGACTCGCGCCGGGTCTTCACCAGCCCCGACTGGCGCAGCTCGGCCAACTGTTGCGACAGGCCCGGCTGGCGCAGGCCCAGCTCCTGTTCCAACTGACCGACCGAACGCTCCTGCTGAGCGATATGGCACAGGATCAGCAGGCGATTGGCGTTGGCCAGTTGCCGCAGCAGTTCAGCCGCCTCGGGCGCGGCCGCCTTCAACCGTTCCAGATCGTCGCCAGGGGTCATCGCGACGCCGGTTGATAATACCAGGCGTCATCGCCCGACAGCACATCGCCCAGGTCGGTCGGCGCCGCCTGAAGCAGGGGCGCGCCCGGCGTCCAGCCCTCGGGCGCCGAAGCCCCTTCCCGATCCGCCGCCTGCAGGGCCGTGACCAGCCGCAGCAGCTCCTCGACCGAGCGGCCGACGTTCATCGGGTACCAGCTGATCGCCCGCACCACGCCGTTCGGATCGATGACGAAGGTGGCGCGCACCGAGGCGCTGTCCGGCGCCGCCGGATCGATCATCCCATAGGCCTGGGCGATGACCATGGAGGGATCTTCGATGATCGGAAACTCCACCGTCACGCCGAAGCGGTCGCGGATGTCCTTCAACCAGGCCAGGTGGGAATAGAGGCTGTCGACCGACAGACCCAGCAGCTCGCAGCCGATGGCGTTGAAGTCCGCCTGACGCCGAGCCAGGGCGATGAACTCGCTGGTGCAGACCGGGGTGAAATCCGCCGGGTGCGAGAAGAAGGCCAGCCACCGCCCGCGATAGTCGCTCAGCCGACGCTGGCCGCGCGTCGTGCGCGCGGTGAAATCCGGCGCCGCCTCATTGATCCGCAGCGGCCGCAGGAAAGGCGTGTCCGTCATCGAGTCGGTTTCCATGCCATAGGGCTACGCGCAGTCGGGGTGCAGCGCACCTTGAAAACAATTACTTGTATATAATATGTAAATATCTAATTGCTTGATAAAGATCAATGCGGAGAAACGCCGTGACTGACGCCCATATCGACCCCGCCCGCGATCACGCCGCGGACTTGATCCAGGCCGCCCTGGCTGAAGCCAGCCGCCGCCCGGTCGTTAAATCCTTCTTTGACGAGGCCACCTTCACCGTCAGCCATGTCGTGCGCGACCCGAACTCCAGGGCCTGCGCCATCATCGACAGCGTGCTGGACTATGATCCCGCCTCTGGCCGCACCTCGACCGCCTCTGCCGACGCCCTGATCGCCTATGTCGAGGCCGAAGACCTTGAGGTTCACTGGCTGCTGGAGACCCACGCTCACGCCGACCACCTGTCGGCCGCGCCCTACCTGCAGGAACGCCTCGGCGGCCGCCTGGCCATCGGCCGCGACATCATCAAGGTGCAGGACGTCTTCGGCAAAGTGTTCAACGAGGGGACCGAGTTCCGTCGCGACGGCAGCCAGTTCGACCAACTTTTCGACGACGGCGACCGCTTCGCCATTGGCGAGCTTAAGGCCACGGCCCTGCACGTGCCCGGCCACACTCCGGCCTGTCTGGCCTATGTGATCGGCGACGCGGTCTTCCCCGGCGACACCCTGTTCATGCCCGACTTCGGCACGGCGCGCTGCGACTTCCCCGGCGGCGACGCGCGGACGCTGTATCGCTCGATCAAGCGGCTGCTGTCCCTGCCCGCCGCGGCGCGCGTCTTCCTGTGCCACGACTACAAGGCGCCGCCCGCCCGCACCGAGTTCGCGTGGGAGACGACCATCGGCGATCAGTGCGCCTGCAACATCCACGTCCGCGACGGCGTGACCGAGGATGAGTTCGTCCAGATGCGGAACGCCCGCGACGCCACCTTGTCCATGCCGCGCCTGATCCTGCCTTCGGTTCAGGTCAACATGAACGGCGGCCGCATGCCCGAGCCGGAAGACAACGGCGTCCGCTACCTGAAAATGCCCATCAACGCGCTCTGATCCTCAAGCCCTTTAAAGCCCCCTTTCCTCAAAGCCAGAGAACCGCCTCATGGACATCCGCCCCCTGGAAGACCGCCTGCACGTCTCGCCGCAGATCCTGCCTGAGGAGGTCCAGACAGCGGCCGATCAAGGCTATCGCGCCATCATCTCCAACCGCCCCGACGCCGAAGAGACGGGCCAGCCGATGACCGAGGACATCCGCGCCGCCGCCGAGGCCGCAGGCCTGAGCTTCGTCCACATCCCCATTCGCGGCGGAGCCATGACGCCGGACGACGTGGCGCGCTTCAAGACGGCGCTGGCCGAACTGCCCCAGCCCATCCTCGGCTACTGCCGTTCGGGCACCCGCACCACCTATCTGTGGGCCCTGTCGCAGGCGGGCGAACGCCCGGCTGAAGAGATCGTCGCCCTGGCCGCCGCCGCCGGCTACGATGTCTCGCCGCTCGGCCCGCGTCTGGAGGGCTGAGGCATGGCCCATCCGCAAGCTTCCCAGACCTGCGACGTCCTGATCGTCGGCGGCGGCGCCGCCGGGATCGCCACGGCGGCCAGCCTGCTGCGCCGCCGCCCCGGCCTTGACGTCGTGATCGTCGAGCCGTCTGAGCGTCACTATTACCAGCCCGGCTGGACGCTGGTCGGCGCGGGCGTCTTCACGCCCGAGCGCACCATGCGCGAGACCTGCCGCCTGATCCCCACGGGCGCCCGCTGGATTCAGGACAGCGTCGTCGACTTCGCGCCCGAGGCCGATCAGGTGCGCCTGTCGGACGGCCGTCGCATAGGCTATCGCGCCCTGGTCGCCGCGCCGGGCATCAAGCTGGACTGGGACGCCATCCCCGGCTTGAACGAGACGCTGGGCCGCAACGGCGTGACCTCCAACTACCGCTTCGATCTGGCGCCCTATACGTGGAAGCTGGTGCAGGAGCTTAAGGGCGGCCGCGCCCTGTTCACCCAGCCGCCCATGCCGATCAAATGCGCGGGCGCGCCGCAGAAGGCCCTCTATCTGTCGGCCGACCACTGGCAGCGCACCGGCGCCCTCAAGAACGTGGACATCGAGTTCCACAACGCCGGGGCCGTGCTGTTCGGGGTCAAGGACTATGTCCCCGCCCTGATGAAATACATCGAGCGCTACGGCGTCGACCTGCGCTTCAACTCGCGCCTGACCGCCATCGACGGCGAGGCTCGCCGCGCGACCTTCGCCGTCACTGACGCGGACGGCGCCGTCAGCGAAGTCGTCCGCGACTTCGACATGATCCACGTCTGCCCGCCGCAGACCGCGCCCGACTTCATCCGCGCCAGCCCGCTGGCGGCCGACAGCGGCTGGATCGACGTCGATCAGGCGACCCTGCACCACAACCGCCTCGACAACGTCTTCGGCCTGGGCGACGCCTGCTCGGCGCCCAACGCCAAGACGGCCGCCGCCGCCCGCAAACAGGCGCCGGTCGTGGCCGAGAACGTCATCTCCATGCTGGACGGCAAGGCGCTGAAGGCGGTCTACGACGGCTACGGCTCCTGCCCCCTGACGGTCGAGCGCGGCAAGATCGTGCTGGCCGAGTTCGGCTATGGCGGCAAGCTGCTGCCCAGCTTCCCGGCGTGGATGCTGGACGGGCGTCAGCCGACGCGCCGCGCCTGGCACCTGAAGGCGCAGGCCCTGCCGGAAATCTACTGGGTCGGGATGCTGAAGGGCCGCGAATGGCTTTGCGCCCCCGACTGCGTCGAGCCGGGCGTCGCCCCGCGAACGAGGGCCGCGTGATGAGCGAGTCCCTCAGCCTTTTGCAGTATGGCCTGGGCGCCGGGGCGGGGTCGCTGGTCGGCTTCACCCTGGGCCTGGTGGGCGGGGGCGGCTCGATCCTGGCCGTGCCGCTGATCGTCTATCTGGTGGGCGTGAAGGATCCGCACCTGGCCATCGGCACCAGCGCCTTCGCCGTGGCGGCCAACGCCTTCGCCAATCTGCTGAACCACGCCCGACACGGGGCGGTGAAGTGGAAGATCGCCCTGCTGTTCGCGGCGGCGGGCGTGGTCGGGGCGGCGCTGGGCTCCAGCCTGGGCAAGGCCGTGGACGGGCAGAAGCTGCTGGCCCTGTTCGCCGTGCTGATGCTGATCGTCGGCGCCCTGATGCTGCGCGGCCGCTCTGCGGCGGGCGACCCGCACGTGACTCTGAACGCGGGCAATGCGCCCAAGCTGGTGGGCACGGGCGCGGCCACGGGGATGCTGTCGGGCTTCTTCGGCATCGGCGGCGGCTTCCTGATCGTGCCCAGCCTGATGGGGTCGACCGGCATGCCCATCTATTACGCCGTCGGCTCGTCCCTGGTCGGCGTCACCGCCTTCGGCCTGACCACCGCCTTCAACTATGCGCTGGCGGGATGGGTGGACTGGCCGCTGGCGGCGGTCTTCATCGGCGGCGGCGTTCTGGGCGGGTTGGCGGGCGCGCGGCTGGCCAAACTGATGTCCAGCCGCAAGGGCCTGCTGAACAGCGTCTTCGCGGGCCTGATCTTCGTGGTGGCCCTCTATATGCTGTATCAGAGCGCCGTAGCCCTGAATCTGATCGGCTAGGCCTGCGGGCCGCCGCGCGAAACGACGGCCCGCAGCCTTTCTATCCGCCGATGGACATGACCACGCGGCCTTCGATCTGGCCCTTGTGCATCCGGGCGAAGATGTCGTTGATGTTGTCCAGCGGCTCGATCGTGTTGATCGACTTCACCTTGCCGTCGGCGGCGAAGTCCAGCGCCTCCTGAAGGTCCAGCCGCGTGCCGACGATCGAGCCGCGCACCGTCGTCCCGTTCAGCACCATATCGAAGATCGACAGCGGGAAATCGCCCGCCGGCAGACCGTTCAGCGCCACGGTCGCCCCACGCGACGTCATTCCCAGCGCCTGTTCGAACGCCTTGGGCGAAACAGCCGTGACCAGCACGCCCTGGGCGCCGCCGTCGGTCTGGCGCTTGATGTCAGCGGCGGGGTCGTTGGAGGTCTTGGCGTTGACCGTCACCGTCGCGCCTAACCGCCGAGCCAGATCCAGCTTGGCGTCGTCGATGTCGACCGCCGCCACGTTCAGCCCCATCGCCTTGGCGTACTGCACGGCCAGATGGCCCAAACCGCCGACGCCCGAGATCACCATCCAGTCGCCCGGCTTGGTGTCGGTCATCTTCAGACCCTTGTAGACCGTGACCCCGGCGCACAGGATCGGCGCGATCTCCTCGAAGCCGATGTTGTCAGGCAGATGGCCGACGAAGTTCGGATCGGCCACCACATATTCGGCGAAGCTGCCGTTAACCGAATAGCCGGTGTTCTGCTGCTCGTGGCACAGGGTCTCCCAGCCGCCGAGGCAATGTTTGCAGTGGCCGCAGGCGGTGTAGAGCCACGGCACGCCGACGCGGTCGCCTTCCTTGACGTGCTTGACCCCGGCGCCGACGCCCGAGACATAGCCGACGCCTTCGTGGCCCGGAATGAAGGGCGGGTTCGGCTTGACCGGCCAGTCGCCCTCGGCCGCGTGCAGGTCGGTGTGGCAGACGCCGGTGGCCTCGATCTTCACCTGGATCATGCCGGGGCCGGGCGTCGGGATCGGCGCGTCCTCGATCACCAGCGGCTTGCCGAACTCCCGCACGACGGCGGCCTTCATGGTTGCAGCCATGGTCTTTCCTCCTGGGTTGCAATCGCAAGACAAAAGGCGCGAACCGAAGTCCGCGCCTTGATGGAAATCAGAAGAAGCCCAATTTGTCCGGGCTGTAGCTGACCAGCAGGTTCTTGGTCTGCTGATAGTGATCCAGCATCATGCGGTGGTTCTCACGCCCGATGCCCGACTTCTTGTAGCCGCCGAAGGCCGCGTGCGCCGGATACTGGTGGTAGCAGTTGGTCCAGACGCGGCCCGCCTGAACGGCCCGGCCCGCGCGATAGGCGGTGTTCATGTCGCGCGACCACACCCCGGCGCCCAGGCCGTATTCGGTGTCGTTGGCGATGGCGATGGCCTCTTCCAGCGTCTTGAAGGTGGTCACGGCCAGGACGGGGCCGAAGATCTCCTCTTGGAAGATCCGCATGTCGTTCGTGCCCTTGAACACGGTCGGCTTGACGTAATAACCGCCCGCCAGATCATCCTTCAGCACCGCCTGATCGCCGCCGGTCAGCACCTCGGCGCCTTCGTCCTTGCCGATCTTCAGATAGGACAGGATCTTCTTCAGCTGCTGGTCCGAGGCCTGGGCGCCGACCTGGGTGGTCGGGTCCAGCGGGTCGCCCTGCTTGATGGCCTCGACGCGGGCGATCGCCTTCTCGATGAAGGCCTCATAGATGTCTTCGTGGATCAGGGCGCGGCTGGGGCAGGTGCAGACCTCGCCCTGGTTCAGCGCGAACATGGCGAAGCCTTCCAGAGCCTTGTCGAGGAAGGCGTCGTCGGCGTCCATCACGTCCTTGAAGAAGATGTTCGGCGACTTGCCGCCCAGCTCCAGCGTCACGGGGATGATGTTCTGGGTGGCGTATTCCATGATCTTCTGGCCGACGGCGGTCGAGCCGGTGAAGGCGATCTTGGCGATGCGCGGATTGGTGGCCAGGGGCTCGCCGACCTCGATCCCCGTGCCCGACACGATGTTCAGCACGCCCGGCGGCAGGATGTCCTGGATCAGCTCGGCCAGCAGCAGGATGGAGGCCGGCGTCTGCTCAGCCGGCTTCAGCACGATGCAGTTGCCCGCCGCCAGGGCCGGGGCGATCTTCCACGCCGCCATCAGGATGGGGAAGTTCCACGGAATGATCTGGCCGACCACGCCCAGCGGCTCGTGGAAATGATAGGCGACCGTGTCGTTGTCCAGCTCGGAAATGCCGCCTTCCTGCGCCCGGATGCAGCCGGCGAAATAGCGGAAGTGGTCGATGGCCAGCGGGATGTCGGCCGCGAGCGTCTCGCGCACCGGCTTGCCGTTGTCCCAGGTCTCGGCCTCGGCGATGGCCTGCAGGTTCTGCTCCATGCGGTCGGCGACGCGGTTCAGGATCAGGGCGCGCTGGGCGACGCTGGTCTTGCCCCAGCCGTCCCTGGCCGCGTGGGCGGCGTCCAGCGCCAGCTCGACGTCGGCCGCGTCCGAGCGAGCCACCTCGCACAGGACGCGGCCGTTCACCGGGGAGGTGTTCTCGAAATAACGGCCGTTGACGGGGGCGACCCACTGGCCGCCGATGAAGTTGTCGTAGCGCGCCTTGTATTTCGGCGTCACGGCGCGGACGAATTCGGGTTTGGTCATGGGAACGGCCTCCTTGCGGTTTCCTTGGGCGCCGATTGTCGGCGTCGTTTGAAGCAAGGTCGGTCGGCCTGGCGGCCTGTTCCAGACGCCGCCCGGATGGTGCGGCGCACACCTGTCGCAGACTTGCGACAGTTTCCGTCGGGATCGGTCAGTTCAGGTCGATCAGGCCCAGACGGTGCAGCTTGCGGTGCAGGGTGGCGCGGCTGACGCCCAGCGCCCGCGCCGCCGCCGAGACATTGCCACCGGTGCGGGCCAGGGCGCGGCGCACCGCCCCCCGCTCGGCCTCCAGCAGGTCGATCTCGGCCCCGCCCGGCGTCAGCAGGTCCGAGGCCGGCAGCTGGGCCGCGATCCGCTCGTCGGTGATCGACAGCGACAGGCGCGCCGCCCGCGTGGCGCCGATGACCAGGTCGTCGCGATCGACGGCCAGAAGGGCGGCCGCATTGCGCTCGCTGGCCCCGCCCGCCAGCACGATGCGCGCATCGGCGAAGGCCTGGCGGAAGGTCTGCGCCTCGATCGCCCGCGCCGCATCGGCCACCGCCGCCGAGATCAAGCCCAGGATCGCCTCGGTCGCGTCGGCGCGGCACGACGAGACGTCCAGCGCCCCGGCCAGCCGCCCCATATGGTCGTGGATGGGATGGGTGATGCAGCTCAGCCCCGTGTTGCGGGCGTGGAAATGCTGTTCGCGATGGATGGTCACGGCGCGATGCTCGGCCAAGGCCGTGCCGATGCCGTTGGTGCCCTCGACCGCCTCGGACCAAACGGCGCCGGGCCACAGGCCCCAGCGGTGGAAGGTGTCGTCGTCCGCGGCCGCCCCGCGTCGCTCGACCGGCACGCCCTCGGCGTTGGTCAGCAGGACGCAGCACCCCACCCCGCCGACGGCCAGGAACAGCCGGTCCAGCACGCCTTCGGCCGCGCGCGTCATCGCCTCCATCGCCTGACGCGCCTCGCGCAGCTGCTGTTCGGTGATGGTCTCGACCGCGCCGTGTTCGCTGGGGTCCAGGCCGTACAGGGTCACGGACCGACGCCACGACGCCGCCAAAGCCGAGCGCGCCCCGGCGCCCTCGTCGTCCAGCGCCTGACGGATCAGGCTGGCGTGTTCATCTCGCACTCTATCGCCCATGGCCGCAGCCTCCCAGGGTCAAGGTCGACCCCGATCAGACCCCCAAGAGCGCCGAGCGTCAATGCGACCTTTGCTCTAGGTCTCAGCCCGCTCGAACAGACCGGCCATGTCGACGCGGCGGCTGAGCAAGCCTTCCAGGGTGTAGCCGTCCAGCACCTTCATGAAGGCGGCCAGGGCCTGATGCAGGGCGCCCGTCAGGCCGCAGGCCGGGGCGATGATGCAACTGCCGCAGTCGACCAGATCGAAGCCGTCCTCGGTATGGCGCACCACGGCCCCGACATTGATCTGATCTGGCGGACGCGCCAGCCGCACCCCGCCGAACCGCCCGCGCACGCTGACCAGATAGCCCGCGTTCACCAGATCGCTGACCACCTTCATCAGATGGTTCTGCGAGATGCCGTAGGCCTGGGCGATCTCCGCGATCGAGCACAGCCGATCCTGGCGCGCGCCCAGATAGAGCAGCACCCGCATGGCGTAGTCGGTGTAGCGCGTCAGGCGCATTCAGCCTCTCGTGAGCCTTGGCGATCAGCGCGTCATCGCGCCGCAGAAAATTATATGCATCCTCGTTGCATGTTTCAAACGCGGGCTATAGATGCATTATCAATGCATCAATGGAGCGAAGGCGATGAACGGCCGCTCGCACAGTCAGACATCACAGCCGACGGACGGCCCCGACGCCGCTTCTGCGCCAGCGCCCTATCGCTCCACCCCGGTGTTCGACGCCGCCACCTTGCCCGCCGCCCTGCGAGCCGATCACAGCCTCAAGGCCGGAACCTGGGGGCTGATCCAGGTGCTGGAGGGCGAAGTTCGCTTGACCTATAGCGACCCGCACATGACCACCGTCCTGAAGCCCGGAACGCCGGGCCGCATCGGGCCGCAGCAGGTTCATTTCGTCGAGCCGCTGGGGCCGATGAAGATGCGCGTCGAATTCTACGACCGGCCGCCCGACGGCTAGGGCGCGGCCTCCCCCCTTCCTCCCCTTCCACATCGCAACGCCTAGGAGTTTCCTGATGGCTCAAGCCCTCAGCGAGCGCACGATCGCGCTTGTCAAAGCCACTGTCCCCGCGCTCGAGGCCCACGGCCTCGACATCGTCCGCGAGATGTATTCGCGGATGTTCCAGAACCCCGAGATCCGCGACCTGTTCAACCAGTCGCACCAGGGCGACGTCGGCTCGCAACCGCGCGCCCTGACCGGCGCCATCCTGGCCTACGCCAAGAACATCGACAACCTGAGCGCCCTGGCCGCCGCGGTCGAGCGCATCGCCCAGAAGCACGTCGGCCTGCAGATCCTGCCCGAACACTATCCCCATGTCGGAAACGCCCTGCTGGGCGCCATCGCCCATGTGCTGGGCGAGGCCGCGACCGAAGAGATCATGACCGCCTGGGGCGAGGCCTACTGGTTCCTGGCCGACATCCTGATCACCCGCGAGGCGGCCATCTATGAAGACCTGGCGGCGGCTCACGGCGGCTGGAACGGCTGGCGCGCCTTCGAGGTGGTCGAGGTGCGTCCCGAAAGCTCGGTCATCACCTCCTTCGTGCTGAAGCCCAAGGACGGCGGCCCGGTGCTGCGTCACCGACCGGGCCAGTATCTGACCTTCTGGTTCGATGTTCCCGGCCATGCGCCGATCAAGCGCAACTACTCCATCTCCTGCGCGCCGAACGACGAGACCTATCGCATCTCGGTCAAGCGCGAGGACAAGGGTCTGGCCTCGGGCTGGCTGCACGACAACGCCCGCGTCGGCATGGTGCTGAAGGTCGGGGCTCCGGCGGGCGACTTCTTCCTGCCCGAAACGCCGCAGCGCCCGGTCGTCCTGCTGTCCGGCGGCGTCGGCCTGACGCCCATGGTGTCGATGCTGGAGACGCTGGTGGCGGAGAAGACGGACACCGAGGTCCACTATGTCCACGGCGCCTATGATGCAGGAGCCCACGCCATGGGGCCGCACATCCGCGCCCTGACGGCGGCCCATCCGCGCGCGCGCAGCACCGTCTTCTATGAAGCCCCGGCCAATGACGGCGACGGCCATGATCACGCGGGACGCATCTCTGGCGCCTGGCTGAGCCAGCAGACGCCGATCCAGGAGGCCGACTACTATCTGTGCGGCCCGCGCCCCTTCCTGCGCGCCCTAGTGTCGGACCTGCGCGACGCTGGCGTCCCGGCCGACCGCATCCACTATGAGTTCTTCGGTCCGGCGGACGAAATCCTCGCCGCCTGAGAACTCACGTCGAATCTGGGCCGTCCACGAGGCGGCCCAGGCTTCGCTCAATCCGGCTCGGTCGCCGCCAGACGAGCGGGATCGACGCGGTGCGTCACCATGCGGCGATGCAGATCGGTGATCACCCCGCTGCCCGTCTTGACGCACAGGCCCGGAAACACGGCGTGGACGAAGCATGCCAGCGAGCCGACGAACATGGCCGCGCCGAACGAGGCGGCGACGCCCATGTGCTCCGTATAGCTCTCTCCGACCGAGGCCGGGTGATCGACGAACAGACGCTTGAGCATGAACCCTCCGCTACAGGCGACGGAGGATATCTCGATATTCAGAGAGGATCATTTCTTTTCAATCTCCGAAACCAGCCAGAATAGAGAATATTATTCTCTCCACAGGCCGGTCAGAGCGGCAAGGCCGTCGTAAACTTGATCTGCTCCATGGCGAAGCTGGAGGAGACGTCGTCCAGCGGGGCGATGGCGATCAACCGGCGATAGAAGCGGTCATAGGCGGCGATGTCCTTGACCAGCACCTTGAGCAGATAGTCGACCTCGCCGCTCATCCGGTAGAATTCGACCACCTCGGGCAGGGCGGCGGCCTGCTTGAAGGTCTCCAGCCATTCGGCGTCGTGCCGCCGCGTCTTCACCGAAACGAAGACCACCAGCGGCAGGTCCAGCGCCTCGCGGTCCAGAAGAGCCACGCGCGAGGCGATGATCCCCGTATCCTGAAGCCGCTTCACCCGCTTCCAGCAAGGCGTCTGCGTCAGGCCCACCCGCTCGGCCAGCTCGGCGATGGGCACGGTGGCGTCGTCCTGCAGTATGGCCAGCAGGCGACGGTCGATGGCGTCCAGTCCGCTCATGTCCCGGCCCTCCCCGGCCGTTCCAGGCGCCGCCTCAGGTCGTCAAGGCGCGGGGCAGTTTGAAGGTCACGGTCTCACGGGCGCCGTCGTCCTCGGTCACGGTCACGTCGAAACGGGCGCGCAGGGCGTCGATCACGCCCTGCACCAGCGGTTCGGGCGCCGAGGCCCCGGCGGTCAGGCCCACCGTCTCGACCCCGTCGAACCAGGCCCAGTCCAGATCGCCCGCGTCATCGACCAGCCGCGCGTCCCCGGCCCCGGCCTTCAGCGCCACATCCACCAGCCGCGCCGAGTTGGACGAATTCTTCGACCCGACCACCAGCACCAGGCCGCAACCCTCGCCCAGCCGCTTGACCGCCTCCTGGCGATTGGTGGTGGCGTAGCAGATGTCTTCCTTGTGCGGGTCGGGCAGTTCGGGGAAGCGCCGCTTCAGCGCCGCCAGAATCTCGGCCGTGTCGTCCACCGATAGCGTCGTCTGGGTGGCGTAGGCCAGCGGCTGATCGCCGGGGCGCTGAAAGGCCTCCGCATCCTCGACCGTCTCGACCAGGCTGATGGCCCCGGCGGGCAGCTGCCCCATGGTGCCGACGACCTCGGGGTGGCCCGCATGGCCGATCAGGATGACGTGGCGGCCCGCCGCGAAATTGCGCTCGGCCTCGACGTGGACCTTGGACACCAGCGGGCAGGTGGCGTCCAGAAACAGCATCTCGCGCGAGCGGGCCGTCGCGGGCACCGACTTGGGCACGCCGTGGGCCGAGAAGACGACCGGCCGATCGTCCGGACACTCGTCCAGTTCCTTGACGAAGACGGCGCCCAGCCCCTTCAGCCGGTCGACGACGTGGCGGTTGTGAACGATCTCATGGCGCACATAGACGGGGGCGCCGTATTTCTCGATCGCGCGCTCGACGATCTGGATGGCCCGGTCCACCCCGGCGCAGAACCCCCGTGGCGTCGCCATGCGGACGGACAGGGGGCGGCGTTGAAACTGTGAGGGCGGGACAGGCGCGTTCATGGCCCGGAACCTAGTCCTTCGCGCGCGCTCTCGCCACCTTCATCGCCGGGTGATGCGCGCGCCGTTTGCCGCGCCTCGCTTTAGCCGCTATCACCACCCAGCGTGGCCCGTTCGGGCGTCTGATCGGCCCCGCCTTCATCGACTGCCGGAAAGCTCCTGATGCGTCGCGTCCTGACCGCCCTCGCCGCCCTCTCCCTCACGGCCGCGCTGATCCCTCACGCCGCCGCGGCCCAGAGCGGTCGCCCCCAAGGCGGCCAGCAGGGCGGCCAGAAGGCCGAGCAGGCGCCGTCGCGTCCCATGCGCATTGCGCCGCTGAGCCGTCGCGCCAACGCCGGTCCGTGCCCCTATGTGAAGATTCTCTACGACGCGGCCCGCTTCGTCGAACTGTCCAACTATGAGCAGCCCACGACCAACGGCGTCGGCTTCACCGGCGAGATCGAAGGCGTCAGCTCCGACTGCGTCTATCGCGAGTCCGACCCGATCCGTCTGGACGTCAACCTGCTGTTCAGCCTGGGCAAGGGCCCGCAGGCCGAGGGCGACGCCCGCACCTATCGCTACTGGATCGCCGTGACCGAGCGGAACTCCGCCGTCCTGGCCAAGGAATATTTCGACCTGCCGGTGACCTTCGGCGGCGCCGACCGCACCCAGGCCGAGGCCAGCCAGACCATCGTCATCCCGCGCGCCGACGCCACCACCAGCGGCGGCAATTTCGAAGTCCTGATCGGCTTCGACGTCACGCCCCAGATGGCCGAGTTCAACCGATCCGGCAGCCGATTCCGTCCGACTGCGGGCCAACAGACCAACTAAGACATGACCGACCTCAAGACTTCTCTCAGCGAAGCGGTCGGGTCCGCCTTCGCCGCCGAAGGCGTGGACAAGGCCCTGGCCCGCGTCACCGCGTCCGACCGTCCCGATCTGGCCGACTTCCAGTCGAACGGCGCCCTGGCCGCCGCCAAGGCGCTGAAGGCCAATCCGCGCGAACTAGCCGCCAAGGTGGCCGAGCGTCTGGCCGCCGATCCGCGCCTGTCCTCGGTCGAGGTCGCGGGCCCCGGCTTCATCAACATGAAGCTGTCGAACGCGGCCCTGGCCCAGCGCGCGGCCGAGATCGCGGCGGACGAGGAACTGGCCGGCGCCTCGCGCGTCGAGCCGCGCAAGGTGGTCATCGACTACGGCGGCCCGAACGTGGCCAAGCCCATGCACGTCGGCCACCTGCGCAGCGCCATCATCGGCGAGAGCCTGAAGCGGCTGTTCCGCCTGCGCGGCGACGAAGTCGTCGGCGACGCCCACTTCGGCGACTGGGGCTTCCAGATGGGCCTGCTGATCACCGCCTGCGGCGACGAGGGTCTAGCCGACGCCTTCATGGCCGAGGGCGACGGTCCCTTCCCGGCGCAGACGCCGGTGACGCTGGCCGACCTCGACCGCCTGTATCCGCTGGCGGCGGGCAAGGCCAAGGAAGACCCCGCCTTCCGCGATCGCGCCCGCAAGGCGACCGCCGAACTGCAGGGCGGCCGCCCCGGCTATCGCGCCCTGTGGCAGCATTTCGTCGCCGTCAGCCGCGAGGCGTTGAAGCGCGAGTATGACGACCTGTCGGTCGATTTCGACCTGTGGAACGGCGAAAGCGACGCCGATCCCCTGATGGACGAGATGATCGCCGATCTGAAGGCCAAGGGCCTGCTGGTCGAGGACGACGGCGCCCAAGTGGTCCACGTCGCCCGCGACGGCGAGACGCGCAAGAAGAAGCTGGCCGACGGCTCGGTGATCGAAGCTCCGTCGCCCCCGCCGCTGCTGGTCATCAGCTCGGAAGGCTCGGCCATGTACGGCACGACCGATCTGGCGACGATCCTGGACCGCAAGAAGTCGATCGGCCCGGACCTGATCCTCTACGTCGTCGACGAGCGTCAGGCCGAGCATTTCGAACAGGTCTTCCGCGCCGCCTATCTGGCCGGATACGCGCCCGAGAAGTCGCTGGAGCACCTAGGCTTCGGCACCATGAACGGCGCCGACGGCAAGCCGTTCAAGACCCGTGCGGGCGGCGTCCTGAAGCTGCGCGACCTGATCGATCAGGCGACCGAAAAGGCGCGCGAGCGTCTGCACGAGGCCAAGCTGGGCGACGACCTGCCCGCCGAAGAGTTCGAGGACATCGCGCACAAGGTGGCGGTCGCCGCGCTGAAGTTCTCGGACCTGTCGAACAACCGCACGACCTCTTACGTCTTCGACCTCGACCGCTTCATGAGCTTCGAGGGCAAGACCGGCCCCTATCTGCTGTATCAGGCCGTGCGGGTGAAATCCCTGCTGCGCAAGGCGACGGAACAGGGCGTGGCCCTGGCCCCCATCGTCATCGAGGAAGCCGCCGAGCGCGACCTCGCCCTGACGCTGGACGCCTTCGACGCGGCCACGGCCGACGCCTATGACAAGCGTTCGCCCAACCTGATCGCCGAGCACGCCTATCGGCTGGCGCAGAGCTTCTCGAGGTTCTACGCCGCCTGCCCGATCCTGGTCGCGCCGGACGAGGCGACCAAGGGCTCGCGCCTGGCCCTCGCCGCCGCGACCCTGCACCAGTTGGAGACCGCGCTGCGCCTGCTGGGCATCGAGACGCCCGAGCGGATGTAATGTGATAAGGGGGAGGCGACCGCCAAGGAGCCTCCCCTCATGTCCCTCGACGCCTTCATCGCCGGCCTGCCCAAGGCCGAACTGCACCTGCACATCGAGGGCTCGCTCGAGCCCGAACTGATGTTCGAACTGGCGCAGCGCAACGGCGTCGCCATCCCCTACGACAGCGTCGAGGCCGTGCGCGCGGCCTATGACTTCTCGAACCTGCAGGACTTCCTCGACATCTATTATGCGGGCGCGGCCGTGCTGCTGACCCGTCAGGACTTCGAGGATCTGGCCTTCGCCTATTTCCAGCGCGCCGCCGCCGACAACGTCCGCCACGCCGAGATCTTCTTCGATCCCCAGACCCACACCGACCGGGGCGTGCCCTTCGCCGTCGTCGTTGAAGGCCTGATCGCGGGGATGGACCGCGCCAAGGCGGAGTTGGGCGTAACGTCGGGCCTGATCCTCAGCTTCCTGCGCCACCTCAGCGAAGACGAAGCCTTCGCCACGCTGGAGGCCGCCAAGCCCTATCTGCATCACTTCATCGGCGTCGGACTGGATTCCTCCGAGGTCGGCCACCCGCCGTCGAAGTTCCAACGCGTCTTCGCCGCCGCGCGCGAACTGGGCCTGAAGCTGTGCGCCCACGCGGGCGAGGAAGGCCCGCCCGAATACGTCCGCGAGGCGCTGGACCTGCTGCACATCGACCGCATGGACCACGGCAACCGCTCGATGGAGGACGAGGCCCTGATCGCCCGTCTGGCCGCCGAGCAGATGACCCTGACGGTCTGCCCCCTGTCAAACCTGAAGCTGTGCGTGGTCAAGGATCTGAAGGACCACCCGGTCCCAGAGATGCTGCGCCGCGGCCTGCACGTCACCCTGAACTCGGACGACCCGTCCTATTTCGGCGGCTATGTGAACGCGAACTACAGCCAGTTGGCCGAGGCGGTCAGCCTGACGCGCCAGCAGGTGGTGCAACTGGCCAAGAACAGCTTCGAGGGCAGCTTCCTCAGCGACGCCGACAAGGCCGCGCGGATCGCCGAGGTGGACGCCTACGCGGCGGCGAACTGAGGCGCTCCACTCCCCCCGCCGTCATCCGACATCCGACTCCCACGCGCACAATGTTCCTGATATGTTCCAGACATGGAGCACCTCGGCCGACAGCCTGATGAAGACGCCGCCGGGCTGCGTTGGCTGTTCGTCGACCTGAACGCCTTCTTCGCCAGCGTCGAGCAGCAGCAGAACCCCGACTGGCGCGGCAGGCCCGTCATCGTCCGCCCTGTCGAGAGCGAATATTCCGGCGCCATCGCCGCCAGCTATGAGAGCAAGGCCTTCGGCGTCCGCACCGGGATGCAGGTGGCCGAGGCGCGCCGCCTGTGCCCCGGCCTGATCGTCGCCGAAGCGCGGCCCGACCTCTATGTCCAGATCCACAAGCAGATCATGGCCGAGATCGACCGCCATGTGCCGGTGTGGAAGGTCGGCTCCATCGACGAATGCTCGTGCCAGCTGATCGGGCCTGAGCGGCGCGAGGCGAACGCCGTCGCCCTGGCCCGGCGCATTCAGGCGGGCATCCTTGAGAACGTCGGAGAATGTCTGCGGTCGTCCATTGGACTGGCGCCCTCGCGGTTTCTGGCCAAGACGGCCTGCGGCATGAAGAAGCCCGCCGGGCTGACCATATTGCGCGCCCATGAACTGCCCGGCGCCATCCTGCACCTTCCGCTGTCGCAGTATCCGGGCGTCGGCTCGCGGATGCGCGAGCGGCTGGCGGCGGCGGGCGTCACGGACACGGCAGGCCTGTGGAACATGACGGCCAAGGAGGCGCGGGCGGTCTGGAACAGCATTGAGGGCGAGCGCATCTGGCGCGGCCTGCACGGCTTCGACAGCGAGCCGACGCCGGAAAAGCCGCCCGCCTCCATCAGCCACAGCCATGTGCTGGCGCAGGCCATGCGCAACCCGGACAAGGCGCGGGCGGTCGCGCGGCGCCTGATGGTCAAATGCGGGGCAAGGCTGCGGCGGATGGGGCTGACCGGCGCCGGGATCAGCCTGCATCTCGACATGGGGCCGAAGGGCGCCAAACGCGGCTGGGATGCGACGGGCCTGACCCGCGCCGTCGCCCCGACGCAGGACACCTTCGCCCTGCTGGCCGCGCTGGACGACCTGTGGCGCCGGGTCGAACCGGAGCTGGAGGCCGGGCGGTTGAGCTATGTCGGCGTCGGCGTCCACGGTCTGAAGGCCCGCGACGCCTTTGAGGCCGACTTGTTCGACATCGGCCCGGATCAGGGCGGCGACGCGCCGTCCTTACGCCTGTCGCAGGCGCTGGATGCGCTGAACAAACGCTATGGCAAGGACACGGTCAGCATCGGCCCCAAGGCGGGCCTGCCCGAATACATCGGCGCCAAGATCGCCTTCACCCGCATCCCCGACGAGGCGGACTTCTATGAGTGAGAGATCAGGTCTGCGGCCGCGATCTCGGCGACCTTCAGCGCGCTGAAGCTGGCCTTGGCGGCGGCGGCCGTGTCCGGGGCGATGGCGCGGCAGGCGTCTTCGATGACTACGGCCTCAAAGCCCTCGCGCACCGCGTCCTCGGCGGTGAAACGGACGCAGTAGTCATAGGCCAGACCGCACAGGAAGACGCGCTTCACGCCCAGATCGCGCAGCAGGCCCGCCAGACCGGTCGCCGTTCTGTGGTCGTTCTCATAGAAGCCGGAATAGCTGTCGACCGCCGGGTTGTAGCCCTTGCGGACCACGGCCAGCGCCTTGGTCACGGCAGGCGCCGCGTCGGGGTGGAAATCCGCCCCCTGCGTGCCCTGCACGCAGTGATCCGGCCACAGCATCTGGGGGCCATAGGCGACTTCGATCTGCGTGAAAGGCGCCGCGCCCGCGTGGTTGGAGGCGAAGCTGATCTGGTCCGGCGTGTGCCAGTCCTGGGTGGCGATGACGGTCGTGAACCGCTCGGCCAGCCGGTTGATCAGGGGCATGATCGCCGCCCCGCCCTGAACCGCCAGGGCGCCGCCTTCGCAGAAGTCGTTCTGGGCGTCGATGACCAGAAGGGCGTCAGAAGCGGCGATCTGCATGGCGTCAGGCCGCCGCGATCTGGTCGACTTCGTTGGCCGAGCCGAGAACGACCGGCACCCGCTGGTGCAGTTCGGTGGGGGTCACGTCCATGATGGCCTGTTTACCGTCCGTGGTGGACTTGCCGCCCGCCTGTTCGACCAGGAAGGACATGGGGTTTCCTTCGTACATCAGGCGCAGCTTGCCCGGCTTGTTCGGCTCGCGCTTGTCCCACGGATAGAGGAAGACGCCGCCGCGCATCAGGATGCGGTGCACGTCGGCCACCATGGCGGCGACCCAGCGCATGTTGAAGTTCTTGCCGCGCGGGCCGTCGGCGCCCTTCAGGCAGCCGTCGACATAGCGCTGGACGCTCTCGGCCCAGTGGCGCTGGTTCGACATGTTGATGGCGAACTCTTTCGTATCCGCCGGGATGCGTACGTCCTCATGCGTCATCAGCCAGCGGCCGTCGGGCGCCAGGGTGAAGCCCGCCACCCCCTTGCCCGTCGTCAGCACCAGCATGGCCTGACCGGCGTAGACGGCGTAGAGCGCCGCGACTTGTTGACGGCCGCGTTGCAGGAAGTCGGCCTCGGTCGGCGTGGCCGACGGCGCCTTCAGCACCGAGACGATGGTGCCGACCGGCGCATTGATGTCGATGTTGGACGAGCCGTCCAACGGATCGAACAGCACCAGATACTCACCCGCCGGATTGGTCGCCGGCTGCACCGTGTCCATCTCTTCCGACGCCACGCCCGCCACGGCCGGATTGGCCAGCAGGGTCTCGGTCAGGATGTCGTTCGCGATGACGTCGAGCTTCTTCTGTTCCTCGTCCTGCACATTGACGGCGCCCGACGCGCCCAACGCCCCGACCAGGGCGCCGCCCGCCACCACCTGACGAATCTCGACGCAGGCGGCGGCCGCCGTCGTCAGCGTCGCGACCAGTCCCTGCGGCAGGTCGAGGGAAGCGAGGTGGGCGGCGAGATCGGTGCGGGCGGTCATGACGTCCTTGAAATCCTGTGGGCGAAGCGCGGTTCCACCCCCTCATGGCCGTTCGGATCGATCGCGGCAAGTCCGGCGCCGCTTGACTTCGCGCCGGAGTCGGGGCCTTAGGTCGAACGCTCTCGCGGGAGAGATCGGGTCCGTTCGCGGCGCCCGGAGCCGAAGGCGCAACCGCCCCGGAAACGCTCAGGCAAAAGGACCGCGAAAGCGCACGGACGCTGGAAAGTCGCCGAAGGGTCGTCAAGAATCCGAGGGCGCGCCGACGGAGCAAGGCCGCCCCTTGGGAGGGAACGGTCGGAATCTCTCAGGCTTCAGGACAGCGGGGGCGCGACGACGGCGGAGCTATCGCCGCAACCCGCGACCCGGAGGCGACGCCATGAGCGATCAGGCCCTTAAGACTACCCCCCTCAACGCCGCGCATCGCGCGCTTGGCGCCCGCATGGTCGGCTTCGGCGGCTATGACATGCCGGTCCAGTATGAAGGCGTTCTGGCCGAGCACCGCTGGACCCGCGAGCACGCCGGCCTGTTCGACGTCTCCCACATGGGTCAGGCGCGCATCACCGGCGCCGACGCCATCGCGCAGTTCGAACGCTTCGTGCCCGGCGACTATGCGATCGTGAAGCCCGGCAAGCAGAAATACTCCCTGCTGCTGAACGGCCAGGGCGGGATCATGGACGACCTGATGGCGGGCAAGCCGTTCGAGGACGGCCTCTACGTCGTCGTCAACGCGGGCAACAAGGACGCCGACTTCGCCTTCCTGAACGCCAATCTGTCGGGCGACGCCAAGCTGGAGGTGCTGGACCGCGCCCTGCTGGCCATCCAGGGGCCGGAAGCCGCCGAAGTCATGGCCAAGCACGAACCGGCGCTGGGCGACATGGGCTTCATGGACTGCCGCACCATCAGCCTGTTCGACGAGGACTGCATCGTCTCGCGCTCGGGCTACACCGGCGAGGACGGCTATGAGATTTCGGTTCCGGCCGCCGCCGCAGAGCGCGTGTGGAACCTACTGCTGACCGACGCCCGCGTGAAGCCGGTCGGTCTGGGGGCGCGCGACAGCTTGCGTCTGGAAGCCGGCCTGCCGCTGCACGGCCACGACATCGACGCCGAGACCACCCCGGTCGAGGCCGCCCTGACCTTCGCCCTGTCCAAGTCGCGCAAGGAACGCGCCGACTTCGCCGGGGCTGACGTCATCCTGAAACAACTGGCCGACAGCCCGGCTCGCGTCCGCGTCGGCCTGCACGTCAAGGAAGGCGCCCCCGCCCGCGAAGGCGCCGAGATCGCCGACGCCGACGGCGCCGTGATCGGCAAGATCACCTCGGGCGGCCCCTCGCCGACGCTAGGGCACAACATCGCCATGGGCTATGTGCCGCCGGCCTTCGCCGAGCTGGGCACGACCCTGAAAGTCCTGGTGCGCGGCCGTCCCGCCGCCGCCGAAGTCATCGCCACGCCTTTCGTGGCGACCCGCTATTATCGCAAACCCAAGGCCTGAAGAGGGGTCAGTACATGAAGTTCACCAAGGATCACGAGTGGGTTCGCCTGGACGGCGACGTCGCCACGGTCGGCATCTCCAAGCACGCCGCTGACGCCCTGGGCGACGTGGTGTTCGTCGAGACGCCGGAAGCGGGCAAGACCGTCTCGGTCGGCGACAGCTTCGCCGTCGTGGAATCGGTCAAGGCCGCCTCGGACGTCTACGCCCCCATCGCGGGCGAAGTGATCGAGGGCAACGCCGCCCTGGCCGACGCCCCCGAAACCGTCAACGCCGATCCCGAAGGCGACGGCTGGTTCGCCAAGATCAAGGTGTCCGACGCCTCGGTGCTGGACGGCCTGATGGATCAGGCCGCCTACGACGCCTATCTGACCACCCTCTAAGACCCGCCGTCGTCCCCGGACGGCGCGGCGCGCCGATCCGGGATCGCCGGATTCCCCGCCGCTTGAAGCGCTCCCGGAGCGTCGCCCCGCGCGACCTCCGGGATGCCGCCGAGGACTTGTAATGCGCTACCTCCCCCTGACGCCCGACGACCGTGAGGCCATGCTGGCCGCCATCGGCGCCAAATCCATCGACGACCTGTTCATCGACGTGCCGCAGGCCGCGCGCCGCGACGGCTTCGTCGACCTGCCCCGCGTGGCGGGCGAACTGGAGGTCGAACGCGTCCTCTCGGCCATGGCGAGCAAGAACGCCACGGCGGGAACCGCGCCCTTCTTCTGCGGCGCCGGCGCCTATAAGCACCACATCCCGGCTACCGTGGACCATGTGATCCAGCGGTCGGAGTTCCTGACCAGCTACACCCCCTATCAGCCGGAAATCGCCCAGGGCACGCTGCAGTACCTGTATGAGTTCCAGACCCAGGTCGCGAACCTGACCGGCATGGAAGTCGCCAACGCCTCACTCTATGACGGTTCGACCGCCATGGCCGAAGGCGTGCTGATGGCCACCCGCGTGACCCGCCGCAACAAGGCCGTCATCTCGGGCGGGGTGCATCCCCACTACGTCAAGGCGACCGAGACCGTGGTCCACGCCGTCGGCGTCGAAACCGAAGCCCTGACCGCCGCCGTCGACGCTGAAGACGCCGTCATCGCCGCCATCGACAAGGACACGGCCTGCGTCGTCGTCCAGACCCCCAACGTCTTCGGCACCGCCACCGATGTGACGAAGATCGCCGAAGCCGCCCACGCCGCCGGCGCCCTGCTGATCGTCGTCGTGACGGAAGCCGTGTCGATGGGCCTGCTGAAGTCGCCCGGCGAAATGGGCGCCGACATCGTCGCGGCCGAGGGCCAGTCGATCGGCAACGCCCTGAACTTCGGCGGCCCCTACATCGGCCTGTTCGCCACCCGTGAGAAGCTGCTGCGCCAGACGCCCGGCCGCTACTGCGGCGAAACGGTGGACGCCGAGGGCAAGCGCGGCTTCGTCCTGACCCTGTCGACGCGCGAGCAGCACATCCGCCGCGACAAGGCCACCTCGAACATCTGCACCAACTCGGGCCTGTGCTGCCTGGCGTTCAGCATCCACATGAGCCTGCTGGGCGAGACGGGCCTGCGCCAGCTGGCCCTGCTGAACCACGAGAAGGCGCTCGCCACCCGCGACGCGCTCGCCGCCATTCCGGGCGTCGAGGTGCTGACCCCGCGCTTCTTCAACGAGTTCGCGGTCAAGCTGCCGAAGAACGCCGCTAAGGTGGTGCAGACCATGGCCGACAACGGCATTCTGTGCGGCGTGCCCTACAGCCGTCTGGCGCCCGATGCGGGCCTCGACGACGTCCTGCTGGTCGCCGCCACCGAGACGACGCTGGACGCCGACATCAAGATCCTGGCGGGTGCGCTCGCCAAGGTTCTGGCCGCCTAAGGGGAGATTGGAACCATGAGCACGATGAACACTGTCGGCCGCCCGACCGCCCCGAACGCCGCCTCGGACGCGTCCTACAAGCCCGCCACCCTGACCGGCGGGCGCGGCCTGCTGCAGGACGAGCCGCTGATCTTTGAAGGCGAAGGCTGGGGCAAGACCGGCGTCGACCTGCCGAAACCCGCCGGCAACGGCTCGGACCTGGGCGATCTGGTCCGCAAGGATCCGATCGGCCTGCCCGGCCTCAGCGAGCCCGAGGCCATGCGCCACTATGTGCGCCTGAGCCAGAAGAACCACGCCATCGATCTGGCGCTGTATCCGCTGGGCTCGTGCACGATGAAGCACAACCCGCGCCTGAATGAAAAGATGGCGCGCCTGCCCGGCTTCTCGGACATCCACCCGCTGCAGCCGCAGTCGACGGTGCAGGGCGCGCTGGAGCTGATGGACCAGCTGGCCCACTGGCTGACGACGCTGACGGGGATGCCCGCCGTCGCCCTGTCGCCAAAGGCCGGCGCGCACGGCGAGCTGTGCGGCCTGATGGCCATCCGCGCCGCCCACGAAGCCAAGGGCGAGCATGAGCAGCGCCGCAAGGTGCTGGTCCCGACCTCGGCCCACGGCACCAATCCGGCCACGGCCGCCTTCGTCGGCTATTCGGTGGTCGAAGTGGCCCAGACCGATGACGGCCGCGTCGACGTGGCCGATCTGGCGTCCAAGCTGGGCCCGGACGTGGCGGCCATCATGGTCACCAACCCGAACACCTGCGGCCTGTTCGAACGCGACATTCTGGAAATCAGCCGCCTGACGCACGAAGCAGGCGCCTACTTCTATTGCGACGGCGCCAACTTCAACGCCATCGTCGGCCGGGTGCGCCCCGGCGATCTGGGCGTCGACGCCATGCACATCAACCTGCACAAGACCTTCTCGACGCCGCACGGCGGCGGCGGTCCAGGCGCCGGTCCGGTCGTGCTGTCGGAGGCTCTGGCTCCCTTCGCCCCCGCCCCGTGGGTCGTGAACACCGGCGACGGCTACAAGCTGGTCGAGCGTGAGGAAGACGAGGCCGAACAGGCCTTCGGCCGCCTGTGCGCCTTCCAGGGCCAGATGGGCATGTATGTGCGCGCCCTCAGCTACATGATGTCCCACGGCTCTGACGGCCTGCGTCAGGTCGCCGAGGACGCCGTGCTGAACGCCAACTACATCAAGGCCCGTCTGGAAGACCTGATGAGCCCGGCCTTCCCCGACGGCCCCTGCATGCACGAAGCCCTGTTCGACGACGAATGGCTGAAGGGCACGGATGTCACCACGCTCGACTTCGCCAAGGCGATGATCGACGAGGGCTTCCACCCGATGACCATGTACTTCCCCCTGGTCGTCCACGGCGCCATGCTGATCGAGCCGACCGAGACGGAGTCCAAGGCCGAACTGGACCGCTTCATCGAGGCCATGCGCCTGCTGGCGGGCGCCGCCAAGGCGGGCG
The DNA here is from genome assembly GCF_052907225.1 of Brevundimonas sp. RM1. Classification (NCBI taxonomy): domain Bacteria; kingdom Pseudomonadati; phylum Pseudomonadota; class Alphaproteobacteria; order Caulobacterales; family Caulobacteraceae; genus Brevundimonas; species Brevundimonas sp. RM1. The sequence continues at coordinate 93,829 of NZ_JBRERY010000007.1, read as the reverse complement.
ACGTGGAACGCTTCAAGGGCGCCCCCTTCCATGCGCCCCTGCGGCGTCTGGACGAGACCCGCGCCGCGCGCTCGCCGCGCCTGCGCTGGGCCGCGCCGGAAGGCTCCAACCGCGCCGGCTGATCCGGTCGGAACAGGCCTGAACACCGGGAACGCCGTGTCTTTCGGGACACGGCGTTCTGCATTTCTGGACCGACTTACGAAAGCGTCATGGCGACGCCGCCTTTCGGCCTTGTCTCGTGCGTTTACTGATCGTCGGCCCTCCTTGGCCGAACCCTTGTTCGAGACGCCGCCCCCGTGACCCTGGTCCTGCCCTCGCTGCGCCCGCCTCCGCCGCCCCGTCCGGGGCTGGCGCGGCGTCTGCGTCGCCTGGCGCTGATGGCGGTCGGTTTCCTCATCATCGTGCTGGGCATATTGATCGCCCCCCTGCCCGGCCCCGGCGGCGTGCCGGTCATCGCCCTGGGCCTCGTCATCGTCCTGCGCAACTCATGGTGGGCCAAGCGGCAATTCATCCGCGCCCAGCGCGCCCGGCCTAAATGGGTCTATCCCTTCCGCCGCCTGATGCGCAAAAAGCCCGAAATCGCCCCTGTCTTCTGGCAGCAGACCCTGCGCGCCGAAAAGATGGTGCTGCGTCGCCGCCGCCGTCCCCTGGCGCGCTTCCGTCGTCGCCTGCGCCGGGCCTGGCGCGCTTTCCGGCGATAAAGGCCAAGCTAAGGCAAACACGGGAATGTGAACGAGGTTCACGCCGCATCCGCGCGGATCGGCGTATGCTCCGCCTTGCGTAGTCTCGAAGTTGAATGCGTTGGGAGGCGCTGTTCACATGATGTCACGCGTAAAAAAGGGAATCATCGCCGGCTTCGTCGCTACGGTCGCGGTTTCCGTGCTTGAAATAGCCAACCTGTTCCTCAATCACATGTTCGATCCCTTTCCGGGGATCATCGCCCAGATGTTCGGCATGCCGGGCAATATGGCGGCCGGTTGGGTGATCCACCTGCTGATGGGCACCTTCGTGCTTGGGTCGCTGTTCGGCGTCGTCTATCCGCGACTGCCCACCGCCACGCCGATCACCAAGGGCATCGTATTCGCCGTCGGCGCCTGGGTGGCGATGATGCTGTTCCTCACCATGGTGGGCGACTATCGGACCTTCACCGGCTCGTCCGGCTTCGGCACCATCGGCTGGCTGCTGGCGCTGCACATGGTCTTCGGCGCCGTCCTGGGCAACGTCTACCATCGCCTGGTCGAGCGCGAGAAACGCGGCGCAGCTCCGATTGGAGCCGCCCCCGCCCACTGACCGTCCTCCGTCCCGACAACAGGATTTCGGACAAGCAAAAAGGCCCCGCCGTCGCCGGCGGGGCCTGATGCTTTTCGGGGCTAAGCCTGTTCGCCGAAGCGATCAGTTCAGCTTGCCGCCAATCTGGGCGATGGCCTGATCGATCAGCGCGTCCGTCTTGGCGCCGGCGATGCGGGCGGCCAGGATCTGGTGCGCGGCCTTGGCGGCCAGGTCGGCGGCCGCAGCCTTGACCTCTTGGGTGGCCTCGGCCTCCGCCTGGGCGATGCGGCGCTCGGCCAGGGCCTGACGGCGGGCGGTCGATTCCTCGATGCGCGCCTTGGCGTCGGCTTCTAGACGCTTAGCGTCCGCTTCGGCTGTGGCCAGCAGGTCGGCGGCCTGGGCTTCAGCCTCGGCCTTCTCCTGACGGATCTGGGCCAACATGGCTTCGGCTTCGGCGCGCAGGCGGGCGGCCTCATCCAGTTCGGATTGGATCTTGGCGGCCTTGCCGTCTAGGGCGCCCGCGACCATGCGCGGAACCTTGGCCAGGACCAGGATGCCGAAGAAGATCAGCAGGCCGACGCCGACCCAGAGTTCGGCGTTGGACAGGTCGTAGAAACTACCGTGCAGGAAGGCGGGCATGGTCAGGCGGCTCCCTTGACGGCGGCGGCGGCTTCATCGGCGCTGGGGGCCTGGCCCGTCAGACGCTCGACGATGGCGCGAGTGGTGTCGGCGGCGATGGCGCCGGCGTGGGCGAGCGCTGCGTCGCGGGTGGCGGCGATGCCGGCTTCGGCCGTGGCGATGCGGGCGGCGACGGCGGCCTCGTCCTCGGCCTGACGGGCCTGGATCTCGGCGGTCACGCGCGCCTTGGCGGCGATCGAAGCGGCGCGAGCGTCGGCGCGGGCCTTTTCGACCTCGGCGCGGGCGGCGTCGGCCTGAGCGGCGGCCTCGGTCTGGACCGAGCGCGCCGTGGCGACGGCCGTGGAAATGGTATCGGCCCGCTCGTCGATCACGCGGCGCAGACGCGGCGCGAAAACCTTGGCGATGAGCAGGTACAGGACGACGAACAGGATCAGCAGGTAAACGACCTGCCCGGCCCAGTGCTGGAACTCGAACTGCGGCAGTCCGCCAGCGTCATGCTCGGCGGCGGCGGCAGCCGCGTTGGCGGGCACGTGCCCGGTTTCGGCCGCGTATTCAACGGCCTGTTCCACCGGCAAGACCGGCGGCGGAGCTGAGGGAGTGGCTGCCATAATGATCCGTCGTGAAAGCAAATGCGGCGGCGCAGCCGCTGATGGGCGCGCCGCCGCAGATCAGGGGTTCGGTATTAGCCGAGCCAGATCAGGATGCCGAGCACGAAGGCCAGGATGCCCAGGGCTTCGGCGAGGGCGGCGCCCACGAACAGGTTGCCGACTTGCGAAGCGGCGGCAGCCGGGTTGCGCAGAGCGCCGGCCAGGAACTGGCCGAAGATGTTGCCGACGGCCAGAGCCGAACCGACCATACCGATGGTGGCGATACCGGCGCCGATGAACTTGGCGGCTTCAGCTTCCATGATGATATTCCTAATTCTTGGAGCGTTTGGAGGGTGGGCTTACTTACTGGTCCGCAGCCTTAGTGGCCATGGCCCAGGTTGACCACATCATTGAGGTAGATGCAGGTCAGAACGGCGAAGACGAACGCCTGGAGGAAGGCCACCAGGAACTCGAAAGCGGTCAGGGCGATCACCATGCCCAGCGACAGGGCGGCGACCGGAAGAGCGAACAGGCCCACGCCGCCGGCGACGGCCAGGGCGCCCAGGGACACCACGAAGCCGGCGAAGATCTTCAGCGCCAGGTGGCCGCCCAGCAGGTTGCCGAACAGACGCAGGGCCAGGGTGAAGGGGCGCAGCAGGAAGGAGAAGAACTCGATCAGGCCGACGACCGGGCGCAGCACCAGCGGCGCGCTGGTCGGCCAGAACAGGCCGAAGAAGCCCAGGCCGTTCTTGGCGATGCCGACGCCGACCACGACCAGGAAGGTCAGCACGCCCAGGGTGGCCGTCACGGCCAGCTGCGAGGTGGCGGTGAAGGTCAGGAACATGCCCAGCAGGTTCATCATCAGGATGAACATGAACAGGGTGAAGACGAAAGGGAAATACTTGCGCGACTCATGGCCGATCGTGGACGCGGCCAGGTTGTCGATCATGCCGAACAAGGTCTCGCCCGCCGCCTGCATCCGGCCCGGCACCACCTTGGCGCCCGAGGTGGCCACGGTCAGGAACAGCACGGCCATACCGAAGGCGATGGTCATCGCCAGGTGCGAATTGGTGAAGGCCAGGCTGACCTCGCCGACCAACGGAAGCGTGACGCTGCCGAAATCCGCCAGAGGCGTAACCTGAAACTGGTGAATCGGATCGGCCACGGGCCTCTCGCTCCTTAGTCTTCTTTTTCGCCGGCCTCGACGTAGGGAACGGCTTCACCCGTCACACCCGCCGCCTTGGCCTGCGCCATCAGCCGGTTGGCTGTGCGGCGCGCCATGTAGATCGCCAGGGCGAAGCCCAGAAGGACTCCCACCAGCAAGCCCCAGGGCGTCGTTCCGAAGAACCGATCCACCCCGAAACCGATAGCCAAACCAACGAAAACACCGCCGAGAAGCTCGGCGATGATCTTATAGGCCTGGCCCGTGACCGCATGCGCGGCGAAATCGGCCGATTGCCCGGCCTGGACCTTCGCCTCCAGTGCGGATGCGCTTTCGTGGAGGCGTTTGATCGCCTCTTCGCGCGATTCCTTCGTCGGGGACATGGGCCTGTTCGCTCAGCGCCCGGCGCAGGGCCGGAACGGGTCTGAATTTCGGCGCGGAACCTATAGGCGAGACGGCCTCAGGTCAAGGCGGCGCGCCTTGGACTTAAGTCCATGACTTTCCGACGCTTCTTGGGGGCGCGACGATCCGTCCCCATCAAGGTTGCGACTCTTCGTCCTCGCTGACGAAATCCTGGGCGAACTCGGGCGCCGCGTCGTCCAGCCCGGTCAGCAGATCCTCGCCTTCGTCGTCGCCTGCACGCGAGGGGTCGGGCACCTCGAAACCGACCGGCATGGACAGATCCAGCAGGCCCGCCGCCTTCATCTCCTGCACGCCCGGCAGGTCATAGAGACTCGCGAGGCTGAAATGCTCAAGGAAGCGGTCGGTCGTGGCGTAAGTCACCGGCCGTCCCGGCGTGCGGCGACGCCCGCGCAGGCGCACGAAGTCCATCTCCAGCAGCAGATCCAGCGTGCCCTTGGACAGGGAGACGCCGCGCACGCTCTCGACTTCGGCGCGGGTGCAGGGCTGGTGGTAGGCGATGATGGCCAGGGTCTCGAGCGCGGCCTTGGACAGGCGGCGCGGCTCCTCGCGCTCCTCGGTCATCAGGAAGCCGAGATCGGGCGCCGTGCGGAACCGCCAGCGCTCGGCCACGCAGTCCAGCTCGACCCCGCGGCCCTGATAGCGTTCCTGAAGCGCGGTCAGCGCCCCGCCGACGTCGGCGCCCTGCGGCAAACGGCGCGCGATCTCGGCCAGCGACAGCGGCGCGGCGGCGGCGAACAGCAGGGCCTCGACCCGGCGTTCGATCTCGAGGTGGCCCGGGGTAAAATCGAGGGTCACGGCGTCAGCTCCAACGGCTGCCCCCGCCCGCGTCGCTTCAGCCACACCGCGTCGAATGGCCGCTCCTGCCGAATATCCATGCCGCCCTCCTTCACCAGCTCCAGACTGGCCGACAGGGTGGAGGCGGTATAGCTGGCCTGGCTGGGGCCTTCCTGCCCCTCCGGCTTCTGGGGCGCCACGCGCTCCAGCGGCGTCCATTCGGCCAGGCGCGGCATGATCTCACGCAGCCAGTCGCGCGCAGCCTCCAGCTGGAAGGCCTCGACCCGCTGGCCGGGGGCGTATTTGCGGCGCTCCTCGCGGCGGCGCTGGGCGACATAGGCGCTCATCAGTTCATAGAGGCTGGCGTCCACCCGGTCAGACGGGATGATGACCGTCGCCTGGGGGTCGCCGCGCGTGAAGACGTCGCGCTTCAGCTGCGGGCGGCGGGTGATGGCCTCCACCGCCGTGCGCATGGCCTCCAGCTTCTGCAGGCGGAAGGCCAGGGCGGCGGCGATCTCTTCGGCCGGCGGCTCCTCCGGCTTGTCCTTTTCGTTGCGCGGGATCAGCAGGCGCGACTTCAGATAGGCCAGCCAGGACGCCATCACCAGATAGTCGGCGGCCAGGGCGAAGTTGCGCCGCCGCGCCTCATGAACGAAGGCCAGATACTGTTCGGCCAGACGGGTGATGGAGAGCTTCAGCAGGTCCACCTTCTGCGTCCGCGCTAGGGCCAGGAGAACGTGCAGAGGGCCTTCATAGCCCTCCAGATCGACGACGAAGGCCTCCTGCGCCTCGACCTGTTCGACGGCGGTGAAGTCGAGATTCGGCTGGAAGGCCTCGCTCATGCGCCCTCCCCGGCGGTCACCCTTGCGCCTCGCCGACGTCCGGCCCCTTGGCGGCGTCGAAGCGGCCGGTCAGGGCCGCCTCCAGCCGCGCGCGGCCCTCGGCGACGTCCAGCGGCTCGGGCATGCGGACAATGCGGTTCAGCGCAGCCTCCGCGCGGCGCTTGGCCTCGCCCTTCAGCTTCTTCGTCGCCTTGGCGACCTCCGCCATCTCCTTCAGGTCGCCGTTGCAGTGGAGCACCACGTCGCAGCCCGCCTTCAGCGATTGTTCGGCGCGCTCGGTCAGCGTGCCCGACAGGGCCTGCATCGACAGATCATCGGACAGGATCAGGCCGGAGAAGCCCAGCCCCTCGCGCATCAGGCGGATGGCCTTCTTCGAGGTGGTGGCCGGGCGTTTGGCGTCGACGGCGGTGAAGACGACGTGGGCCGTCATCGCCATCGGCATGTCCGACAGGGCCTTGAACGGGGCGAAGTCCCAGGCGTCCAGTTCCTCGATCGCCGTCTCGACCACCGGCAGGTCGTGGTGGCTGTCCGAAAAGGCGCGGCCGTGGCCGGGAATGTGCTTGATGATCGGCAAGACGCCGCCGGCCAGCAGCCCCTCGGCGGCGGCGCGGCCCAGCTGGGTCACGGTCGCCGGATCCTGGGCGTAGGCGCGGTCGCCGATGATGTCGTGGGCGCCCGGCACCGGCACGTCCAGCACCGGCACGCAGTCGACGGTAATTCCCAGTTCACGGAGGTCATGGGCGATCAGCCGCGCGCCCAGACGCACCAGCTCGCGCGCCGACGCCGGGTCGTTGGTCGCCCTCAGATAGGCGGCGCCCGGCGGATATTTCGGCCAGTGCGGCGGGCCGAGGCGCTGGACCCGGCCGCCCTCCTGATCGATCAAAACGGGCGCGTCGTCGCGGCCCACGCTGTCGCGCAGTTCGGAGACCAGCGCCTTGACCTGCTCGGGGCTGTCCACATTGCGGCGGAACAGGATGAAGCCCCAGGGCTTGGCCTCGGCGTAGAAGGCGCGTTCCTCCGCCGTCAGCCGGTGGCCGGAACAACCGTAGATGGCGGCGGAGGTCATGCTTGCGCGATCCTTAGCGGACGATGCAGTCGCGGCCCGCAGCCTTCAGCGCATTGCAGAAGGCGACGGCGCGATCACGGCTCATGCCGGTGAAGGTGGTGCGGTAGACGGTCGAGCCGTTAGCGGCGGTGACTTCCTGCACGCGCTTTTCGGCGCCCGAAGCGTACTGGCCGAAGCGGGCGGCGACGGCGGCGTACTCGCGGTCGGCGATGGCGGTCGAGGAGAAGGCGCCGATCTGCACGCCCGACGATCCGCCCGTCGCGGCCGGAGCGGGCGCGGCAGCCGGCGCCGGGGCCTTGGTCGCCGGAGCGGGGGTTGCGGGCGCAGGCGCGGCCGGAGCCTTGGTCGCCGGCGCAGGCGCGGCGGGCGGCAGGGTCGAGGATTCAACCGGCGCGGCCGGGGTCGTCGGCGCGGGACGCGGCAGCACCTCTTCCGGACCGGGGGTGAAGGTCGGCGCGGCGTCGGTCGGGGCGCCGCCGTCGCGATAGACGCGGATGTCCGCTTCCGGGTCGACCGGCTGGGCGTCCAGCGGGGCCTCGACCTTCATGCTCTCGACCGGCGTGCCGACGGCGGGCGGCGCGTCCGTCGAGGAACGCACGCCCGACCGATAGAAGACCACCACCGCCACGATCAGCAGCAGCAGCACGACGGCGCTGATGATCAGGGTGATCGGTGGCGACTTGGCGGCCGGGGCCCGGCGCGGATCATAGCCGCCGCGCGTGAAGGGCAGGTCGTCGTCCGTCGGCGGCGTATAGGCGCCCCGGTCGCGGCCAGCGTTAGGGTTGCCTCGGTGATCGTCGTCGTAGGACATTGGGTCGCGCCTTGATGGTCGTGGGACACGCGCGCGAATCGGCGCGCGTCGGCGCTCAGTCTAACGCGCCGTGAAGCCCTTCTCGAATCACAGATCGAGGGCGAGGTCGAGGCTGAACAGTTTCCTGTGGACCTCGATAGCGTAACGATCTGTCATACCGGCGATGTAGTCGCACACCGCCCGCGCCCGCGCGTCCCGGTCGTCGGTCAGGGCCGAGGCCTGCCATTCCGGCGGCATCACCTCCGGCTCGGCCATGAACAGCTGGAACAGCTGGGCCAGCACCCGGCGCGCCTGACTGCGGGTGCGGTTGACGCGGTAGTGGCGATACATCCGCTCGAACAGGAAACGGCGCAGCACCGCCAGTTCCGCCATCATGCCGCTTGAGAACTGCACCAGGGTCTCGGGCGCGTTGCGGACGTCCTCGACCGTCTCGATGCGGTGCTTGGCCAGACGGGCCTCGGTCTCGGCCAGAACGTCGTCGACCATGACGCCGATCATCCGGCGCACGGCCTCCAGCCGCAGCATCCGCTCGTCGATGTCGGGCCAGTCGGCGCGCGCGCTGGCGATACAGCGTCCGATCAGCGGCACGTCTGCCAGATCCGACAGGCTGAACAGCCCCGCCTGCACCCCGTCGTCCACATCGTGGTTGTTATAGGCGATGTCGTCGGCGATGGCCGCGCACTGGGCCTCCAGCGAGGCGAAGGTGCCCAGACGCAGGTCCCAGTCGGCCGCCCCGCCCGGCGCATAGGCGGCGACCGCCTTCCACGCCGGGTCCGACAGCTGGTGCGCCACCGGACCGTTGTGCTTGACCACGCCCTCGACCGTCTCCCAACTCAGGTTCAGGCCGGGGAAGCCGGGATAGCGGGTCTCCAGCTCGGTCACGACGCGGAAGCTCTGAACGTTGTGGTCGAAGCCGCCGAAGGCCTTCATCTGTTCGTGCAGTTCGTCCTCGCCCGCGTGGCTGAACGGCGGATGGCCCAGGTCGTGGGCCAGCGCGACCGTCTCGGCCAGATCGTCGTCCAGCCGCAGGGCGTGGGCCAGGGAGCGGGCGATCTGCGCCACCTCCAGACTGTGCGTCAGCCGGGTGCGGTAGTGGTCGCCCTCATGAGCCACGAAGACCTGGGTCTTCTCCTTCAAGCGGCGGAAGGCGGTGGCGTGGATGATGCGGTCGCGGTCGCGGGCGAAGGCGGTGCGGGTGCGGCTGGCGGGCTCGAAAACGCGGCGGCCGCGGCTGGCGGCGGGGTTTTCGGCGTAGGGGGCGCGGGTCTGGCTCAAGACGGCGGGACTTCGTGATGGCGACAGGCCTTTGCGAACGCCTGTCAGACCCTCATATAGAGGGCCGTGAGCACCGTCCAATCCACAGAATCAGCCCGCGACCTGTCGCTGTCGGTCGCAACCCGGTCGCCCGAGGGGATCACCCTGGCCGAAAGCGGCGCGCGCCGTCTGGCCCGGCTGTCCGAGGCGGAAGGCAAACCCGTCCTGCTGCGCGTCGCCGTCGACGGCGGCGGCTGCTCGGGCTTCCAGTACCGCTTCGAGCTGGTGGACGGCCCCGAGGCCGACGACCTGGTGGTGCGTCGCGACGGGCAGGCCGTGGTGATCGACCCGGTCTCCATCCCCTTCCTGAAGGATTCCGAGATCGCCTTCGTGGATGAACTGGCAGGCGCCCAGTTCGTGATCCGCAATCCCAACGCCGCCTCCAGCTGCGGCTGCGGCGTCAGCTTCGCGATCTGAGCCGCGATAAAGTCTCGCTTGGCGGCGAGGCGCAACACACCCATCTGTATGGGCATGACGCGCCTGTTCGTCCTAACCCTGTTGCTCTGCGCCGCCCCCTTGTCGGCGCAGGCCCAGACCTGGCCCGGCTGGCCCGGCCCTCCCCCTGCGGGTTACGATCCCCACATCGCCCGTGCTGAGCAGCATACCCAGGCCATGGAGCGTCTGCGCCTTCAGGCCGACCAGCGTGAGGCCGAGGCCGCCCGCATGAGGCTTCAGACCAGTCAGACATTGCAGCGGCTTGAAGCCGCGCGATCGCCGGCCCCAGCGACGCCGCCTGCGACGGCCTATGCGCCGCGCCCGACAACCCTGCCCGCGCCGGCGACCCTGACGCCGCCGCTCGACCAGACCGCGCCCGGCGTGACGGAGATCGACGCCTGGCTGAGCCGTCCGCCGCACTGAACCACAGCGTTACATTTGCATCTCTTCACCTGCGCCCGCGTTTCAGCCTAGCTTCGGAGCAGACGACGAAAGCGGAGAGCTACAGATGCGTTGGCAAGGCGGACGGCGCGGCGGCGGGATCGAAGACCGGCGCGGCATGGGCGGCGGCGCGGTCGCGGGCGGCGGCATCGGCGTGCTGGTGCTGGCGGCCATCGGCTATTTCGTCTTCGGCATCGACCCGAACACCACCCAGCAGTTGGCCAGCCAGTTCGGCGGCGCCGGTCAGGCCGAGCAGCAGGGCCAGATGGGCTCGCCCGAGGATCAGGCCGGCCAGTTCGTCGAGGTCGTCGGCTCCAACATCAACGACGTCTGGCGCACCAAGCTGAAAGGCTACACCGCGCCGACCACCGTCCTGTACGAACAGGGCACCCAGACCGGCTGCGGCTACGGCCAGGCGGCGATGGGGCCGTTCTACTGTCCGGCGGATCAGAAGGTCTATCTGGACCTCAGCTTCTGGCGCGAGATGGAGAGCAAGCTGGGCGCGTCCGGCGCCGACTTCGCCAAGGCCTATGTCATCGCCCATGAGTTCGGCCACCACGTCCAGACCCTGACCGGGGCCAGCCAGCAGGTGCAACAGGCCCAGCGGTCGGCGCGCAGCCAGGCGGAGGGCAACCGCTATTCCGTCGCCCTGGAGCTTCAGGCCGACTGCTACGCCGGGGTCTGGGCCCGCAACGCCGCCGCCGTCTCGAATGGAGAGGTGGCGCTGGAGCCAGGCGATCTGGAGGAGGGCATGAAGACCGCCCAGGCCATCGGCGACGATGCGCTGCAACGCCGCGGCGGCGGGCGCGTCTCGCCGGAAAACTTCACCCACGGCTCCTCGGCCCAGCGGGTCGAATGGCTGCAGCGCGGTTATCAGACCGGCGATCCGGCCGCCTGCGACACCTTCTCCCAGCTCTAGGCCCGGCCGTAGACCTGGGAAGTCAGGCGGCCTTGGTTCGTCTGAGAGGCGAGGGCCGCCCGTAGGCGAACCAGCGCAGCGCCCATTCCAGCGGCCCCATGTTGAAGGCTCGCAGCCAGAGCGCGCTGAAGATCATCTGGACGACCCAGATAGACGCCGCCACGCCCCACAGGCCCCACCAGTCCAGCCTGCCCCACAGGCCCAGACCATAGAACAGCAGGCCCGCGATCGCCGACTGGCCCAGATAGTTGGTCAGGGTCATCCGGCCCAGGCTCCGCAAGGCCCGCCCCACGAAGCCGAGCATGTTCATCTTCCAAAGCGACAGCAGCAGGCCGACATGGCCCAGCGTCATGGCGCAACGCCCCAATTCATAGCTGGTCTGCGCCGCCCAGGATTCGGACGAGAACTGGCTGTTCCACAGCATGACGGCCTGTCCGCCGTTGACCGCCAGCCCGAGGGCGTAACCGCCGCCCGCCAGGGCCAGGTAGAAGCCCAGCGACCGCGCCCCGCCCAGAACGCCCAGCTTGAACAACGCCATGCCCAGCAGCATGAAGGCGACCGATTCAATCACCAGGGTGATGGTGTAGCTGGAGGCGGCGTAGTCCAGCCAGGTCCGCACGCTCCACTTCAGCAGGCCCAGGGCGTTTCCCGTGCGTACGGCGGTTTCCTCGACGGCGGTCTCCGGCGACAGGCTCTGCGCCTCCTGAGCGCGGACGTAGGCTTTCAAGGCTTCGGCGTCGGCGGGCGAAAGGGCCGCGCCCGTCTCCGCCTGGCTGGCCAGATCCGCCCCCTGTCGCGCCTCCATCGCCTGATAGGCCCCGACCACCGTCGACTCGGCCGTCAGCAGCAGAAGCAGGGCCGCCGACAGGGCGATCAGCGTGCGCGGCCGCGCGGTGCGGAACACGAACAGCAGGAATCCCGACAGGCCGTAGACATAGAGGATGTCCCCCGGAAACAGCAGGATGGTGGCGTTGAACACGCCCAGAGCCAGAAGCGCCATGCAGCGTCGGAAATAGACGTCAGCCGCCTGGATCGTGCCACGTCCGTCTTCTCCGCGCAGGGTGATCAGCAACATCCCCGCCCCGAACAGCAGGGTGAACAGGCCCCGCATCGAGCCCTGCACGAACAGGTGCTGGATGATCCACGCCGACCAGTCGGGATTGGCCAGGGTCGGCGGCAACTCCGGATGATACTGCCCCCAGAGTCCGCCCATCATCATGATGTTGACCAACAGGATGCCGCACAGGGCGAACCCGCGCAGGAGATCCAGGCTCTCCAGACGTTGATTGGGCGACACTGATGTCATGCGAGGCGGCAGGGCGGTCATACGGGCCGCTTATCCCCCTTCAGACCGCGGATGAAACGGATTTTTCAGATGGAAACCTATCAAAACTAAACAATGGTCACATCCATCAACGGCGCGAGGTGCAGCCGTCCGTCGCCCAAGTTCAAAATAACGTTCCGCCCCGCGAAAGCCTCCATGCCCAGCAGGGCCTCGGGGTAGTTGGGCAGCGCCCGGCCGGTATAGACGGCGGTCGCCACATTGCGCCACGCCTCGCCGCCCAGCGCCACGCTTTGCGCCCGGACCATCCGCGTCCTGGCCACCCCGCCCAGGACGATGCTGGACCCCGACTGCTCGGGCCGTCCGTCCAGCAGACCCGCGGTGCGCGCCGCCTCGTCGCTGAGCGCCAGAAGCGAAGACGAGCCGGTGTCCACCACCGCCCTGACCGGCGCGCCCTCGACCACGACCTCGGCGATCAGAGCCGTGCCCGAGCGCCGAACGGGCAAGGGCCGATAGGCGGGCGCCAGCGCCGTCCGGGCCTCGTCGAGCAGCCGCAACCGCCGTCGACGCAGGTCCATCTCCAGCGCCGCCTCCATCAGCAGATCCTGGCCCAGGATCAGCGGCGCGCCCAATCCCTCGTCGCCCCCCAACGGTCCCAGGTCCAGTATGCCCGCGCGTAGACGCCCCACGCGCGCCGTCCCTACCGCCAGATCCAGCGTCACGCCTCGCCCCATCTGGGGGCGCCCGTCCACGCCATAGGCGATCAGCGGCATGTCGAAGAGGTCGTCCAGCCCCAGCTCCGCCACCAGCCGTCGATCGATCACCGAATACTGCGCCCCGCTGTCGATCAGGGCGGTCAACTCCCGCCCCGCCAGCCGCACCCGCACCGTCGGCAACAGGGTCCGTGGCGCGACGAAACCCAACCAGCCGCTCGTCCCGTCTGCGCCGAAGGTCACGCTGGGTCGCCGCCACAGCACATGATCTTTCAGCCACAGCCCGCCGCCGACGGCGGCGGCGACGGCCCCGGCGCGAATGAGAAGGGTACGGCGGTTCATTCGCCTGACATGAACCGGGCGGCCGCGCGACGCCAGCCCCTTTTCCGGCGCCGCGTGATCAAGGCGCACGCCCGTCGTCGACTGAGCCAGGTTGTTGCGTCACCGCACGAAAATTCCTTTCGCATGCGCAAAATAATCATGACGAAGCGCTGGATCGCGGATAGAAACGACCCCGATATGACGACCTCCCCTGATCGCTACATCTCGACGCGCGGCGACGCCGCTCCCACCCGCTTCAGCGACGCCCTGTTGCGCGGCATCGCGCCGGACGGCGGCCTCTACATGCCGCAGGCCTGGCCCTCCCTGCCCGCCGACGCGACACGTCCCGGCCGCGGCTACGCCGAGATCGCCAAGGCGGCGATGGCGCCCTTCATCGGCGACGCCCTGCCTGCGGGCGCGCTGGACCGCGCTCTGGAACGCCTGACCAAGGGCTTCGACCATCCGCTGGTGACGCCCCTGGTCGAGCTGAAGCCGGGCCTGTTCGTACTGGAGCTGTTCCACGGCCCCACGGCGGCGTTCAAGGATCTGGCGATGCAGCTGGTGGCCGCCCTGTCGGACGAGGCCCTGGCCGCGACGGGCGAGACCCTGACCCTTCTGACCGCCACCAGCGGCGACACCGGCGCCGCCGCCGTGCGCGCCTTCGCGGGCGCTGAGCGCATCAAGCTGATCGTCCTGCACCCGCTGGACCGCGTCTCACCGGTGCAGCGCAAGCAGATGACGACGGTCCAGGCCGACAACGTCCTGAACCTGGCCGTGCGCGGCGACTTCGACGACTGCCAGCGTCTGGTGAAGGGACTGCTGGCCGAGGAATCCTTGCGCGAACAGGGCCGCCTGTCCTCGGTCAACTCGATCAACTGGGGCCGTCTGGCGGGCCAGATTCCCTATTACGTCTCGGCCACCGCCCAGCTGGGCCAGGCCGCGACCTTCGTGGTGCCGACCGGCAATTTCGGCGACGCCTTCGCCGGGATCGCCGCCAGGAAGATGGGCCTGCCCGCCGCCGGTTTCGTCGCCGCCGTCAACCAGAACGACGCCCTGGCCCGCGCCATCAACGACGGCGTCTACGCCCGCCGCCCGGCGGTCGAGAGCGGCAGCGTCTCGATGGACGTGCAGGCGCCGTCCAATTTTGAACGGCTGGTCTATGAAGCCTCCGGCCGCGACGCCGAGACGACCCGCGCCGTATTCGAGACCTTCGCTCGTGAAGGCGCCGTCACCCTGCCCGCCGACCTGCTGGCCGCCCTGCGCGCCGAAGTGTCGGCCGTCTCGGTCGACGAAGCGACGACCAAGGCCGAGATCGCCCACGCCCACGCCGCCTGGGGCCGCGTCGTCTGCCCGCACACGGCGGTCGCCCTGGCCGCCGCACGCCGCCTGGACCGCAACGGCGCGCCGATCGTCGCCCTGTCCACCGCCCACCCGTCCAAGTTCGGCGCCTTCGTCTCGAACGTCATCGGCGTCGAGCCGGAACCGGCCCCCGTCATCCGCGCCCTCGGCGACCGGCCGGAGCGCCTGACGGTGATCGAGAACACGCCCGAAGCGGCCCTGGCGGCGGTGAAGGGGTTTGTGAAGACGGGCTGATCCCCGCCCTCTACCGTTAAAGTCAACGATCGCCGGTCGAGCGCGTGATCGCGGCCCTCATGCCCTCGGCGTGCAAGGCGCCGGACGGGGCGATCTTATCATTAGGCGTGTCCGCCGGGCCTGTGTTGGTCGTGCGGTTTTCCGGAATGCCGTCGTGCATTTTCTCGGCCTTGCGCGCGACGGCGGCTTTCAGGTTACGGGTCGCCGTCGTCGATGCACGACGGCGCTTCTGCTCCGCGACCGCGCGTTCGATCCCCTCGGAAAGCTGCGCCTTCTTCTCTCGAGCGCCGGTGTCGATGTTGACCTGACCCTCGCGATTGGCCTGACGGGTGCGGGTGCGTATCAGGCGCTGGGCGCGGTCGCGCCGCTCACGCAGTCGTCGTAACAGATCGGTCAACTGCGCATCAGTCAGTTGCGCCGCCGCACGGCTCATTTCGACCCATCCCGCCTCATTGCGATCCAGGGCGCGATTTGTGTCGGCTGCGGTCATGCTCGTCCTCCATCCTGAGATATGAAGGAAGCGCACAAATCGACATGGCTGTTCCTGCTTGCGACGCCGTGTCCCGGTCGCAGAATTCTGCGCCGAAGACCCTGCCTAGTAGACCCTAGGCCGGCTCCGCCGCCTTCCAGTAGTCCAGCCGCCGGAAGAAGGGCGCCGGATTCTTGGGCGTGACCAGGTTGGAAGGGTCGTGGAACAGGCGGTCGTGCAGGCGCGTCAGGGTGAAGCGCACCGCCGCCGCCGCGCCGAGTTCCGGCAGGGCCTGGCGCTCGGCGTCCGACAGGGGGCGCACCGACTCATAGCCCTTCTGGAAGGCGCGCAGGGCCGAGGGCATGGGCCGCCCCTCGGCGTCGAACCCCCAGGCGCTCAGCGCGATGGCGAGGTCATAGGCCAGCACGTCGACGCAGGCGAAATAGAAGTCGATCACCCCGCCCACATCCGTCGCCCCATGCTCGTTGGTCGCGAACAGGACGTTGTCGGGAAAGTAGTCGGCGTGGATCGGCCCGCGCGGCAGCGAAGGGTCGCTCCACGGCCGGGCCAGATCGGGCAGCAGGCGCTGCATCTGCTCCAGCATCCGGCGGTCCTCGCCTCTGGCCACCGTATCGCAGCGCGCGGCCAGGTCCGCCCAGGCGCGCGGCCCGACCGGGTTCTCGCGCACGCCGTCATAGTCGGCCGCGTCCAGATGCAGCAGGGCCAGCACCTGACCGGCGCGATACTGATCCTTGTCCGTCGGCTGGCGCTTCCAGGCGCCGGGCGTCCATTCGACGATGGCGGCCGCGCGATCGTTCAGACGGCCGATCACCTGGCCTCGATGATCCGCGACGGGCGCGGGCGTCGGAAAGCCCTGCGTCGCCAACCGCCCGGTCAGGCCCAGGCAGAACGGCAGGGCCGAGGCCTCGGTCCGCCCCTCGAACAGGGTCAGGACATAGGCGCCCTTCTCCGTCACCAGACGATAGTTGGTGTTCTCGACCCCCTCGGCGATCGGGGTCAGTTCGACCAGCCCGCCGAGAGGGTAGCGCATGAGATAGTCGTCGGCCTGTTGCGGCGTGACGGGCGTGAAGACGGCCATGACTAGACAAGCTCCGCAGCGGCGCGGCGGGCGCGCATGACATCGGCCACATCGGCCAGGACGCTCTCGGTCGTGGCCCAGCGCCCGGCGCCGCGCCCCTTGCACGTCCACACCCGGCCGTCCTGACCATAGACCTTCAAGGCGTTGCGCTCTCCGTTCAGCGACAGGAAGAGCGCGTCTTCCAGTTCGCCGTCAAGACGCACATAGGGGTCCAGTTCGCCGTCGCGCTCGAAACAGGCGCCGATCTGACGCACCGGGCGGTCGCCCAGCACCGTCTCCGCCGCCAGCACGTCGCGCGGCAGATCGTCGGGCGAGCGGCCGAACGCCTCGAACGACAGCAGCTTGACCTTGGCCGCGGCGTCGAAGCCTTCCAGATCGGACGAGGGATCTTCTTCGGCGAAGCCGGCGGCGCGCGCGTCGGCCAGGGCGTCCGAGAAGGTCGCCCCCTCGCCCAGACGTTGCAGCATGAAGTTGACCGTGCCGTTCAGCACCGCCTCGAAACCGGCCACCGGACCGGCAGCGCGGGCGGCGCGCAGCGTCTCAATCATCGGCGAGCCGCCGCCGACCGAGGCCGACCAGGCGACGCGACAGCCGTTGGCGTCGGCCAGGGCCTGAAGCCCCTTGGGATCACGGGCGACCGCCTGTTTGTTAGCGCTGACCACGTCGCAGCCCGCCTCCAGCGCACGGCGGATCAGGGCGTGGCCCGCCTCGCCCTCGGACAGGGCCTCCAGCACCAGATCCGGCTTCTTGGCCAGCAGGGCTTCGACGTCATTGGTGAACAGTTCGGCGGGCGCCGAGACGTCGCGCTTTTTCAACGGGTTGCGCACCAGGACGCCGACCACTTCAAAGCGGTCGTCCGGCAGCAGGCGGCTGAGCAGGCCGCCGCCCACGACCCCGCAGCCGGCCACGGCGACCTTCAACGGCGCCGCCGCCTGCACTGGGCCCGGAGGCGCCCCGCGTTCGCCGACGATCGTGCCCTCGGCGCGGCCCAGGGCGGCGACCTCGATATCGACGCCGCGCGCCTCGGCCAGGTCGATCGCATCGTGCTGGACCAGGGCGCCGCCGACCTGACGCGCCGTGTCCCAGCTGGCCCGGCGATAGCGCAGCGGCGTGCCCGTTTCCGAGGCCGGATCGCGGTCGTAGAGGCCGTCGACGTCCTTCACCAGACGCACCCGCTTCAGGCCCAGTTCAGCGGCCAGAACCACCGCCGTCAGGTCCGATCCGCCGCGGCCCAGCAGGGCCACCCGGCCGTTCGAACGCACCGCGCCGAAGCCCGGAACCACCACCACCTCATGCTCGGCCAGGGCCTGATGCAGACGCTCGCCCTTCAGCGACACGGGACGGGCGTGCTGGGCCGGGCCTTCGGCGACGATGCCCAGTTCGCGCACCGACAGGCCGACGGCGTCCAGTCCCACCCGATCGCAGGCGACGGCGACCAGGGCGGCGGCTTTTTCCTCGCCCAGCACGACATAGGCGGGCAACAACTCGTTCTCGTGATCCAGACCCAGGCTGCGGGCGTCGGCCAGCAGCTGATCCGTCTGTCCGGCCAGGGCCGAGACCACCGCCACAACCTTACGGCCGGCGCGGACGTGGCCGTAGATTTCGCTGGCGACCGCAGGGGCCTGGGACGCGTCGCGCAGGACCGAGGAGCCGAACTTCAGCACCACCACTTCGGCGGCGGAAGCGAGGGCTTCGACCGGTTTCGACTGATCGGCGACGAGGGCGAGAGAGGCGGGCATGGGCGGTTTCCTGAAGGCTGGGTCTGGGAGGATTTCGGGAGGGGTGGGGGGTGATCGAGGTGGGTTCGGGCCAATAAAAAACCCGCCCGGAGGTCCGGGCGGGTGATCGGTTTTTGCGTTTTCTCGCCTAGACGGCGCGCATCATCCGGTCCCCGCCCGCAAGGGCATGGTGGTGGTACCGGTGGTCGTAATCATGGACGCGAAGAGGCCCGTCGCCGAGGCGGCGATCGCGGTCGTCTTCATGTTGGCGAGGCGGTAAGGCACAGGCGGCGTCCGGTTGAAAATCGTGCCTTAGGGTGAGCCAGGGCGCCGCGCCGCGTCAACCCCGTCTCGAAAGAATTTTTCACAACACCGCCACCAGGCGCCGTTTTCGCCACCGACATGTGCCACCAGCGACGAAATGGGGTGAAATTTTTCGCTTGACCGGCGCTCTTCGCAACCGCACCGTAAGCTCACTCATCAAGACCGGCTGAGGGATTAGGCCCTTTGACGCCGGGGCAACCATCGGGTTCCGCCCGAAACGGTGCCAACTCCTGCGGGGTTCTTCGGGCTTGCCTGAAAGGACCGCGAGAGATGGGTGGAGCGTCGATAAGGCGACGCGCCACAGGTCTGTCACGCATGGGTTTCGCCGGTGAGCCGAACCTTTGAGTGATGCGATGACCCTGGCCCTGATTTCCACCGAAACCTCCGAAGAGCCTTCCTGTAAGGCCTCCGCCGCTGCGCCTGCGCCCAAGGGCGGCGCCCAGATCGGCGTGAAGGCCGCGCGCCGTCCGTCGGAGCTGCTTCAGCGCGACGGCGCCCATGACGTCGCGGTTGCGATCCCCGACGACTTCGAACTGGATTTCGGCGGAACCCTGACCCAGAAGCGGGTCATCGGGCGCCTGCACGGCAAGGCCAACGCCCCGCTGATCGTGGTCGCGGGCGGCATTTCCGCCGACCGCTACGTCCACCGCACCGAGACCAAGGGGCTGGGCTGGTGGTCCGGCGCCGTGGGCGTGCGCGCGCCGATCGACCTGACCCGTTTCCGCGTTCTGGCCTTTGATTTCGCTCCAGAATTCGGCGAAGGCGTCAAGGACGCCAAGACCCCTCTGACCATCACTACCCAGGATCAGGCGCGGCTGCTGGCCCTGCTGCTGGACCATCTGGGCGTCGAGAAGGTCGCCGCCTTCATCGGCTGTTCCTACGGCGGCATGATCGCCCTGGCCTTCGGCGAGCTGTTTCCCGACTGGGCCGAGCAGCTGGTGGTGGTGTCCGCCGCCCACCGCCCGCACCCGCTGGCCACGGCCTGGCGCGGCATCCAGCGCCGCATCCTGCAACTGGGTCTTGAGACCGGCCGCATCGATCAGGCCGTCGGCCTGGCGCGCGAACTGGCCATGACCACCTACCGCACCCAGGAAGAATTCGGCGACCGCTTCGATTCCGAAGCCCCCAGCCATGCGGGCCAGGCCTATCCGGTGTGCGACTATCTGCAGGCGCGCGGCCGGGCCTATCGCGACCGCACCACCCCCTCGCGCTGGCTCAGCCTGTCGGACTCCATCGACCGCCACCGTGTCGAGCCCGAGGCCATCACCGCCCCCGTCACCCTGATCGGCTTCACCACCGACCGCCTGTTCCCGATCGAGGACATGAGGGAGCTGGCCGACCGCCTGCCCAACCTCTGGCGCTTTGAACAACACGCCTCCGTCTACGGCCACGACGCCTTCCTGAAGGAAGACAAGTTGGTCGCCGACATCCTGACCTCCGTACTGAAGGACATCGACCAATGAGCCGCGCCCGTCCCGCCGATCCCCGCACCATCGCCGCCCGCTCGGGCGTCGATACGGACACGGCTCACGGCGCGGTCATGCCGGCGCTGTATCTGTCGTCCAACTATTCCTTCGCCGCCTTCGGCCAGCCGCGCAAATACGACTATTCGCGCTCGGGCAATCCGACCCGCGACGTGCTGGCCGAGACCCTGGCCGAGTTGGAAGGCGGCGCGGGCGCCGTCATCACCGCCACCGGCATGGCGGCGGTCGACCTGCCCCTGTCCTTGCTGGAACCGGACGACCTGCTGATCGCCCCGCATGACTGTTACGGCGGCACCCACCGCCTGCTGACCGCCCGCGCCAAAAAAGGCCACTTCCGCGTCGCCTTCGTCGACCAGAACGACGGCGCCGCCCTGGACGCCGCCCTGGCCGACGGGTGCAAGCTGGTGCTGGTCGAGACGCCGTCCAACCCTCTGCTGCGCGTCACCGACATCGCCGATGTCTGTCGCCGCGCCCATGCCGCGGGGGCCAAGGTGGCGTGCGACAACACCTTCCTGTCGCCCGCCCTGCAACGGCCGCTGGAGCTGGGCGCCGACATCGTGGTCCACTCGACCACCAAATACATCAACGGCCATTCCGACGTGGTCGGCGGCGCCGTGGTCGCAGCCGATCCGGCCGATCATGAAAAGCTGGCCTGGTGGGCCAACTGCCTGGGCGTCACCGGCTCGCCGTTCGACGCCTATCAGACCCTGCGCGGCCTGCGGACCCTGTTCACCCGCATCGAGCGCCAGCAGGCGACGGCCGGCCTGGTCGCGGCGGTGCTGGAGCTGCACCCGGCGGTCAAGGCCGTCCACTATCCGGGCCTGACCAGCCATCCTGGCCACGACCTGGCGGCGCGGCAACAGTCGGGGCCGGGCGCCATGCTCAGCTTCGAACTGAACGGCGGGACCGAGGCGGTGCGCCAGGTGATCGAACGGCTGGAGGTCTTCACCCTGGCCGAATCCCTGGGCGGGGTCGAAAGCCTGGTCGCCCACCCGGCCACCATGACCCACGCCGCCATGACGCCCGAGGCCCGCGTGACGGCCGGCATCACCGACGGCCTGCTGCGCCTGTCGGTCGGGCTGGAGCATCAGGACGACATCCTGGCCGACCTGACCCAGGCCCTGGACGCGGTGACGCTGAAGGCGGCCGCGTAAGCGCGAGGCGCGCTTCTCCCTCCCATGATCGGGAGGGAGAATTCCGCGCTTAAGCCACGGCTCGCGCCAGGGCTTCCATCCGTCCGCGCGCATCCAGGTCGCGCGCATCGTCCAGAGCGAACTGACCCATCATGCGGTCCAGCTCGACCGCGTCGGAGGCCAGGGCGTGGCTGGCGGCGGTCGATTCCTCGACCATGGCCGCATTCTGCTGCGTCACCTGATCCATCTGGTTCACGGCGATGTTGACCTGCTGCAGGCCGCTGGACTGCTCGTGCGAGGAAGCGGCGATCTCTTCGGCGATGACGGTCAGGCGCTGGATCTGACCGGCGATCCGTTCCAGCGCATGGCCGGTGTCGCCGACCAGGGCCACGCCCGCGCCGACCTGACGACCCGACTCGGTGATCAGGGTCTTGATCTCCTTGGCGGCCGAGGCCGAACGCTGAGCCAGGGCGCGAACCTCCGACGCCACCACGGCGAAGCCGCGCCCCGCGTCGCCCGCCCGCGCCGCCTCGACGCCCGCGTTCAGCGCCAGCAGGTTGGTCTGGAAGGCGATCTCGTCGATCACGCCGATGATGGCGCCGATCTCGGAGGAAGAGCGTTCGATCTCGCCCATGGCGGCGATGGCGCGGCCCACCACGGCCTGTCCTTCGACGGCTTCAGACTGGGCGCCGCGCACCACGCCGCCCGCCTCAATCGCCCCTTCGGCCGAACGGGCCACGGTGGCGGTGATCTGCTCCAGGGCGGCGGCGGTTTCCTCCAGGCTGGCGGCCTGCTGTTCGGTGCGGCGCGACAGGTCGTCGGACGCCTGTGAAATCTCACGAGCGCTGGCGCCGATGGCGGCGGCGCGCTCGACGATCACCCGCATCACGCCCTGCAGCTTGTCCATCGCCGCGTTGAAGTCGGCGCGCAGCCCTTCATACTCAGGCGCGAACGGGTCGTTGAGACGGAAGGCCAGTTGGCCGTGCGACAGCCGGTCCAGACCCTTGGCCACGCCCTCGACCACGCGGGCCTGCTGGCGGGCGGCCTCGGCGTCGCGCTCGGCCTGGGCCTGGCGTTCGATTTCGGCGGCCGCGCGCGCGGCCTCGGCCTCGGCTTCCAGCCGCACCTTCTCCTCGGCGTTTTGCTTGAAGGTCAGGACGGCGTCGGCCATGCGGCCGATCTCGTCGCGACGGCCGATCGCCGGAATGGCGACGTTCAGATCGCCGCCGGCCAGACGGGTCATGGCGCGCGTCATGGCCTCGACCGGGCGGCTCAACGCCCCGATCAGCCACAGGGCCGCGCCCACGGCGATGCCCAGGGCCAGCACCCCGCCCACAGCGAAGGCGACATAGGCCTCAGTGAAGGCGAAGGCCTTGGCCTCGGCGCGAGCCTGGGCGTGAACGGCCTCCTTGTCGCGGATCGAACCGACCGCCTGGCGAATGTCCGACAGGCGCGCCGCCGTGGCCAATTGAGCCAGAGCCTCCTGATGCGTCGCCGGGTCGCGCGCCAGGGCCATGACGCCTTCCGCGCTCTTCTCGAAGTCGGCCGTGGCGGCGATCAGCGCCGTCTGTTCGGCGGCGTAGGCGCCCTCGACATCGGACGCAGCCAGGTCCGCCATCCGCGACTTCACGTCGGCGCCGCCCTGGTTGAAGGACTCGATGAAGCCGGGATCGCGGCTGGCGACATAGCCGCGCATGGCGTTCTGCTGCTCTACGGCGGCGGCCATCAGGCGGTCCGACGCCTTCATCACCTCGCGCGAGGCCGTGTCCGCCGCATCGGCGCGCTGCAGGGACGCCACGCACCACAGGACGATCAGGGTCGCCGCCCCGCACGCCGCGATCACCGCCATGAAGGACAGGATCAGCTTCTTGGGGACCGACAGGTTCTGCAACATGACTCTAAGGCTCGGGGAGAGAGGTTCAGCCTCGCTCCTAGCCCGCGCTTGTTCGACAAAGTGTTAGCGCCCGCCTGCGGGCATCTACTTAATCGTGGTCACAGCGCCTTCAGCACCACCGACAGGGCCGTCAGCAGCAGATAGACCGCAAAGGCCCGGCGCAGCATCTTCCGATCCAGCCGATGCGCCAGCCGCGCGCCATAGGGCGCCGTCAACGCCGTCAACAGCCCCATGATCACCGCCGCCGGCACATTGACGTAGCCCAGCGACAGCGGCGGCCGCCCCGGCGCGTCCCAGCCGAAGACGGCGAATCCCAGAGCCGCCGCCGCGCCGATGGCCAAGCCGAAGCCCGAGGCCGTCGCCACCGCCTGATGGATCGGCCGCCCGCACAGGGTCATGGTCATGCCGCCGAAACTGCCGCCTCCGACGCCCATCATGGCCGACAGCAGGCCGATGCCCGTGCCCACGCCGCGCCGCCCCCAGCCGGTCGGCATATCCTTTCGCAAGGCGAACCGTTCGGGCAGCAGCCCCATCTGCGCCGCGATCAGCAGCAGGCAGACGCCATAGACGACCGCCAGCCCCTCCATGGAGGTGAAGCCCGCGACCGCCGCCCCGATCAGACCGCCGAACGCCACCCAGGGCGTCCAGGTCTTCAACACCTGTTCGTCCACCGCCCCATGCGCGCGGTGCGTCGCCAGCGAACGCAACGAGGTGGCGACGATGGTCAGCAGCGAGGTGCCGATGGCGACGTGCAGATTGCTCTCGCCCCCCACGCCCAGCACCGAGAAGGCGTAGAACAGCGCCGGCACCAGAACCGTCCCGCCGCCCACGCCGAACAGGCCGCCGATCACCCCCGCGACCGCCCCCGCCCCGACCAGGGCGGCGAGCATCAGGGCGAGTTCGGACAGGGGCAGGGGCAGGGTCATGAGCCATGGCTTAGCCGTCCGCCGTCGCGCCGTCAGCCCCTTCGCCGAGATGAGCGGAGGCGAGCAGTCAGGCCGCCTTGCGCGCCTCGGCCTCGCGCACGGCTTCGACTGCGCGATCGACGACCTCCAGCCCCGCGCCGGGCTTCACGCCCTCGACCGTCAGGATGCGGCGGAAGGCGCGCGCCCCCGCCCGGCCGTGCATCAGGCCCAGCATGTGCCGGGTCATGCCGGCCAGGTTCGCACCCTCCTCCAGCCGCGCGGCCATATAGGGTCGGTAACGCTCAAGCGCCTCGAACACATCCACGTCCGGCGTCGTCTCGCCGAAGATGCGCCGATCGACCTGCCCCATCAGGGCGGGCTCATGATAGGCGGCGCGGCCCAGCATGACGCCGTCCAGCTGCACGCCGTCGTCGGCCCTCAGATGCGCCTCAGCCTGATCCAGATCGCCGATGCCCCCGTTGATGCTGATGGACAGATGCGGCCGCTCGCGCTTCAGCCGCCGCACCAGCGCATAGTCCAGCGGCGGCACGTCGCGGTTCTCCTTGGGCGACAATCCCTTCAGCCACGCCTTGCGCGCGTGAATGATGAAGCTGTCGATGCCGACGGCGGCCGAGGCGTCGACCGTGGCGAACAGGCTGATCTCAGGGTCTTGATCGTCCACGCCGATGCGGCATTTGACGGTGGCCGGGACACTGACCGCCTCCTTGATCGCCGCCATGCAGTCGGCCACCAGTTCAGGCTCGCGCATCAGGCAGGCGCCGAACTTGCCCGACTGCACCCGATCCGAAGGGCAGCCGACGTTCAGATTGATCTCGTCATAGCCATAGGCCTCGCCGATCTTCGCCGCCTCGGCCAATTGGGCCGGGTCCGACCCGCCCAGTTGCAGCGCCACAGGATGCTCCACCGCGTCAAA
Source organism: Brevundimonas sp. RM1 (assembly GCF_052907225.1). Lineage (NCBI taxonomy): Bacteria > Pseudomonadati > Pseudomonadota > Alphaproteobacteria > Caulobacterales > Caulobacteraceae > Brevundimonas > Brevundimonas sp. RM1. The sequence continues at coordinate 69,278 of NZ_JBRERY010000007.1, read as the reverse complement.
GCCCAGCAGGCGGTCGCGGTCGCCGTGGATCACCGCCGGGGCCGTCACCATCTCCGTATAGAGCAGGGCGCGCGTGCTCAGGGCGCGGTGAAACGCCCGGCAATTGCGGTCGGTCCAGTCCATCATGGGTGCCACGGACAGCCTATAAGCTTGATTTATCGGCATTTTTTCAGTAAGATCAAAAAGTTGGTAGGCGGCGTGTGCACTCGAATTTGCGACGTGTTGCGACGTTTTTTCCGGGTTTTCGACACCTCAGTGCACACAGAGCGCACACGAAATGGCGACGTACTCGAAACTCCCGTCAGGAACGTGGCGGGTCCAGGTGAGACGGAAGGGTCGCTATATAAGCGAGACCTTCCTCAAACGCGATGACGCGCGCCGGTGGGCCACCGAAGCCGAGGGGCGGATCGATCGCGGCGAGGTCCCTACACCCTCTCGGTCAGCGCGGCTTCGCACGTTCGGCGAACTTATCGACATCCACATCGCGGACATGAAATCCGTCGGGAAGGCGCCCAGGCGGTCGAAAGCGGCGACGCTCAAAATGCTCAAGACGCGCCTGGGCGGGAAGAAGATCGCCGAACTAGATCGACAGCTGTTTATCGACTTCGGTCGGATGCGCGCGACCGAAGGCGCCGGCCCCATGACGTTGAGCATCGATATCGGTGCGATCAAACTCATCCTCTCACACGCCGCGGCGGTTCACGGCCTGACAGTCTCGGTCGAGGCCATCGACATGGCCCGCCTCGCCCTCAAGCGCCTTGGCCTGATTGGCAAGGGCGTCGAGCGAGATCGCCGACCCAGCGATGAAGAACTGGAGCGCTTGATCCGCCACTTCGACGACAAGCCGCGTCAAACTATACCCATGGGCGCCGTCGTTCGCTTCGCGGTCGCGACAGCGATGCGCCAGGAAGAGATCTTCAAAGTCGTATGGGATGACTACGCAGCGAGGACCAAGATGCTGACCATTCGCGATCGAAAGGATCCTCGCGAAAACGCGGGAAATGATCAGCGTATCCCCCTGCTGTCAGTCTCTGGTTTCGATCCCGTCGCATTGATCGAAGGTCAGCGCCCTGCCCGCTCGAATGCAGACCTGCGCATCTTCCCATTCAATCACCGATCAGCCGGCACAGCGTTCACGCGGGCGTGCAAAAGCCTCGGGATCACGGACCTGCATTTTCACGACCTTCGCCATGAAGGGACCAGCCGCCTGTTCGAGGCTGGCTTTCAGATCCAGCAGGTTGCTCTCGTCACCGGTCACAAGGATTGGAAGATGCTCCGTCGGTACACCCACCTGAGACCAGAATCCCTTCACGTGATCGCTTCCGGATTTGCCGCCTAAAAACTGCCGCCTTTCCGAAGGGCGTAGTCTTGCTAAGGCGGCTAATGTCAGCAACGCGCCAGCAGCGGACATTCACAGGGTGCCGGAGATTGGATGTTCATACGCCAACTCGACTGACAGGCGACACCCATTGACGACGGGTGCCTATGAGCCGATCAAGGCGCGGCAGCCTCCGGGAGATCAGAATGACCCTCAAAATCGCCGCCGCGGCAGCAGCCATCCTCGTCCTCAGCGCCGGTGCCGTACTCGCGGCGGACGCCTGCGCCTGCTGCAAGGACATGGCCCCCGGCGCCGGGATGGATTGCTGCGACGAAATGGAGGCTCCCGCCCCGGGCTTAGACGCCGCTCCGGCACCGGCACCGGCTCCAGCCCCCAAGACCCGGCAGGGCGGCGCCCACGCCGGTCCTACGCCCGGCTGAGCCGCGCAGAGCAGGATCCAGGTCCGAGGCAGGACCCAGAGGCCGATCAGGATGGCCGCGACGGGGTCCACCAGCGCCAGTCGGTGACGGTGATGACGATGGCCGCGACGATGACGTCAAGCGACCCGGGCATGGCGGCCCAGACCTCGAGATAGGCGCCCTTGATGTTGAGGCTCTTGTCCTTGCCGACCGCCGGGGCCCGCATGGCGATAAGATTGTCGACAAGGCCGATGCCGGCGATCCCGAGCATGCCGAGCGAGCCGACAGGCTCCGGATCGAAGATGCTCTCGCAGAGGACATAGCCCGCCACGGCGAACAGCAGGACCACGTTGAAGGCCGCGGCCAAGATCTCGAAGCGGCGGTAGCCGAAGGAGCGCTCGTCGTCGGCCGGGGCGCTGGCCGATCCTGATCGCCTCCAGGGCGGTGGCGAGCGCCGCGGCGTCGGTGACATGTGGGCCGCGTCGGACAACAGCGCCAGGCTGTTGAACATCAGGCCGCCGATCACCTCGGCGACGAGGAAGGTCTCGGTCAGGATCAGGGCGATGGTCAGCTGCCGGGCATTGGCCCCGGCCGTGTGGTCATGGGCGTGGCCGCCATGGTGGGAATGCGCCGCCGCTCAGACCTTCTCCGCCGGTCTCGCCTCGGCCCGGGCGTCCCGGAGGATATCGACGCCGCCCTTCACGGCGATCGCGGCCACGATCAGGCCCACGACCAGATCCGGCCAGGCCTGGTCCAGCCACAGAACCAGGCCGCCCGCGATCAGGATGCCGCCGTTGGAGGCGAAATCATTGAAGCTGAAGGTCTCGGCGGCCTTCATGTTCACGTCGTCGCTGCGTTGGCGCCTGATCAGTTCGAGGCACACGAGATTCACGACGGCGGCCACCACCGCCATGCCCATCATCGTCCAGCCGATCGGTTCCGTGCCCATCAGCGTCCGTCTCAGCACGTCGAGCAGGACGCCCGCCGCGAAGATCAGCAGCAGAATCCCGGAGGCCCGGGCGGCGCGGGTCTTCCAGATCAGGGCGCGGCCCACAGCCAGGAAGCTGATCAGGTAGACGGCGGAGTCCGACGCATTGTCCAGGGCGTTGGCCAGCAGGGCGCTGGAATTGGCGAGCAGACCGCCGATCCCAAGCCCGACAAACAGGGCGGCGTTGAGGATCAGCACCACCAGCAGGATGCGGCGCTGGATGCCCTCCGCCTCGTCTCGTTCGCTCATCAGTCCTCGATCCCTTCCGCCTTGCGATGCTTCACCGCCTTGGCGGCGAAGGTGGGCAACACCAGCAGGGTCAACGCCGTCGCCGTCAAAAGGCCCCCGATGACCACCGTCGCCAGGGGTTTCTGGACCTCGGCCCCGGCCCCATGCGCTATGGCCATGGGGATGAAGCCGACGATGGCCACCAGGGCGGTGGTCAGGACCGCCCGCAGACGACTGGAGGCGCCTTCGATCGCGGCCTCGCGCGGCGCCAGGCCCGCGGTCAGACGCTCCCGGACCGCCTGCATGAGCACCAGGCCATTCAAGGTCGCCACCCCCGAAACGGCGATGAAGCCAACGGCCGCCGAGACCGAGAACGGCATGCCGCGCAAGAGCAGCGCCAGGGCCCCGCCGACCAGGGCGAGCGGGACGCAGGCAAACACCAGACCGGCTTCGGCGAACGACCCGAGGGCCATGAACAGCAGCACCCCGATGAGGATGAAGACGATCGGAACGACGAGCCCCAGGCGCTGTTCGGCGCGCTTGAGGTTCTCGAACTGACCGCCCCAGTCGAGCCGGACGCCGGGCGGAAGGTCGATCTGTTCCACTCGCGTCTGCGCATCGGCGACGAAGCCGCCCAGATCCCGGCCGCGGACGTTGGCCTGCACCACCATGCGCCGGCTGCCGTTGTCGCGGCTGATCTGGTTCGGGCCTTCGGCTGTCTGGATCCGCGCCACCGAGGACAGGGGCACGACCACGCCGGTCGAGGAGACGATCGGCAAGGCGGCTAGGCTGGCGGGATCGTTACGGGCCGCCTCGGGCAGGCGGACGACGACGTCGAAGCGCCGATCGCCCTCGAAGATGCGGCCCGCTTCTGTGCCGCCGATGGCCGTGGAGACTGCCTCCGAGACGTCCGCGGCCGACAGGCCGTAGTTGGCGGCCGCGAAGCGATCGACGCTGACCGTCAGCGTGGGCAGCCCCGACGTCAGTTCGACCCGCACGTCGGCGGAACCCGGCGTTTCCTCCAGGGCGCGGGCGACCTGGTTGCCCACGCGCTGCAGGGTGTCGAAGTCATCGCCATAGACGAGAACCGCCAGATCGGTCCGGACGCCGGAGATCAGCTCGTTGAAGCGTAGTTCGATCGGCTGGCTGAACTCGAAATTATTCCCGATCTGCTGACCCGCCGCCTCCTCGATGCGTTCGATGAGCGCTTCCTTCTCGAGGCCGGGATCCGGCCACTCGCCGCGGTCCTTGAGGATGATCACGCTGTCCGAGATGTTGCGTGGCATGGGATCGACGGCCGCCTCCGCCGTGCCGGTGCGCGAGAACACCGTCTCGACCTCGGGCTGCGCCTTGATGACCCGCTCGAGCGCCATCTGCATGGCCAGGGACTGATCCAGCGAAGCGGACGGCACGCGCAGGGCCTGCATGGCGATGTCGCCCTCGTCCAGGGTGGGAATGAACTCCCGACCCAGGGTGGTGAAGGCCAGGCCGCCGACGACCAGGGCGCCCAGGGCCGAGACGAGCACGATCCTGGGCTTGTCCACTGCGGCGCGGATCGCCGGCTCGATCCAGCGGCGGGCGAAGCGCAGGACGCGGGTCTCATGCTCCTGCACTTGGCCCTCGGCGTCGACGTGAACGCTCTTGGGATCGCGCACCAACAGCGCGGTCATGGCCGGTACGAAGGTGAAGGAGAAGATGAAGGCACCGACCAGGGCGAGCATGACCGTCGCCCCCATGGGGATGAAGGTCTTGCCTTCCACGCCTTCCAGCATCAGCAGCGGCGTGAAGACCAGCAGGATGATCAGCTGGCCGAAAGCGGCCGGCTTCACCATCTGGCGGGCGGCGGCCATGGCGACGCCCAGCCGTTCGTGACGGCTGAGCATCCGACCCAGCTGGGCGCGGCGCTGGGTCATCATCAGCAGGGTGTTCTCCACCACCACGACCGCGCCATCGACCATCAGGCCGAAGTCGAGGGCGCCGAGGCTCATCAGGTTTCCGCTGATGCCGAAGCGGTTCATGCCGATGACGGCGAACAGGAAGCTGATCGGGATCATCAGGGCGGTGATGCTCGCCGCCCGCAGGTTCCCCAGAAGCAGGAACAGCACCAGGATCACCAGCAGGGCGCCCTCGGTCAGATTGCGCGCCACCGTGCCGATGGTGGAGTTCACCAAGGCGCTTCGGTCGAGCACGGTCACCGCCTCGATCCCGGGCGGGAGGGTCTCGCGCACCTCTTCGAGGCGCTCGCCGGCGGCCTGGGCCACGGTACGGCTGTTCCCGCCGGCGATCATCAAGGCCGTACCGAGCACAGCCTCGTGGCCGTCGCGGCTGGCGCCGCCCAGCCGCGGCGCCTGCCCGATCTCGACCGTCGCCACATCCGCGACCCGCACCACCAGGCCGCTCCGGTTGACGACCGGAGCCTGGGCGAGGTCCTCGACGGTCGAGGCCAGGGCGTCGGTCCGGACGGTCAGGGCCTCGCCGCCGCGCTGGACGTAGCCGGCTCCGGCTTGGGTGTTGGCCCGCTCCAAGGCCGTGACGAGATCGCCGAGACCGAGGCCATAGGCCGACAGGCGAGCGGCGTCGGGGCGAACGGCGTATTCCTTGACGTAGCCGCCGATGGTGTCGACGCCGGCGAGGCCGGGCGTGGTCCGCATCTGCGGCGCGACGATCCAGTCCTGCACGGTGCGCAGGTAGGTGGCGCGGGCCTCGGGCGTGGTCAGCCGCTCGCCTTCGGGCGTCAGATAGACGCCGCCTGGCTGCCAGCCCGGTTGTCCCGGCCGGGCCAGGTTGCGGCTGTTGAACGGCAGATAGTCCACGGTCCACATCAGCACCTCGCCGAGGCCGGTGGTGATCGGGGCCAGAACCGGCTCGACGCCCTCGGGCATGCTTTCGCGGGCCTGGGCGAGCCGCTCGGCCACCTGTTGTCGGGCGAAATAGATGTCCGTCTGGTCGGTGAAGATGACCGATATCTGGCTGAAGCCGTTGCGGCTCAGCGAGCGGGTGCTGGTCAGTCCGGGAATGCCGGCCATGGCCGTCTCGAGCGGATAGGTGACCTGCCGTTCGATCTGCTCCGGCGCCAGCGCCGGGGCGACGGTGGTGATCTGGACCTGCCGGTTGGTGATGTCCGGAACGGCGTCGATCGGCAGCTTGGTCAGTTCGAACAGACCGAGCGCGGCGACCAGCGCCGTCGCCAGGACGACGAACCAGCGGAAGCGGACCGAGGCTTCGATGATGAATCTGAACATACCGCGCCTCAGTCGTCGTCGCCGGCTTCGCCCTTGGCGAACTCGGCTTTCAGCAGGAAGGCGTTGGCGGCGGCGATGCGTTCGTCTCCGTCCAGACCGCGCAGGATCTCCGTTCGGCCTCCGGCCTGACGCCCGGCCAGCACCGGGACGGCCCGGAAGTCGCCCTGGACCTGGACGAACACCACCGTCGCGCCTTCGATGGTCTGCACGGCTTCGCTGGGGACCGTCAGACCGCCGGTAGTGGGTTCACCGGTGACGATGGCGCCGGTGACGGCGGACCCCGCCGGCGGCAGCGACGCGCCCACAGGCCGGGCGCGAATGATCGTGGCCCCGCTGTCGGCGCCGGCGCCCGGCGCCACGCCGGTGACGACGGCGTCGAACTCCCCGTTGGGTCCTGTCGCTTTCATGCGGGATCCCGCGCGGACCTGGACGGCCAAGGCCGGCGGCGCATTGAAGACCAGCTCGATCCGGGCGGGATTGGTCACCTCGGCGACCACGCCGCCCTGCGGCACGAAGCCCCCGGGACCGACCTGCACCGAGGTGATCACGCCCGAGATCGGGCTAGCCACGCTCAGCCGTCCCGATGCGTTCGGCGATCCGGCCGCCGCGGCCCGCGCGCGGGCGGCGCGCGCCGCCGCCTCGGCGCTGAGAGATTGGGCGCGGGAGGCTTCGACCTCCTGCCGGGCCACCACGCCTTGGTCGGCGAGGTTGCGATCGCGCTGATAGGCCTGCCGCGCGGCCTCGGCCTGCGCCGCCGCCGCGTCCGCATCGGCGCGGAAGGTCGCAGCGTCGCCGCTGACCAGTGTGGCGAGGGCCTGACCGGCGCGCACGGACTGCCCGGGCGCGACCTGCACGCGCTCGACCCGGCCGCCCACCGAGGCGGCCACGGCGGCGCGCGCGTCGACCATGGGCTCGACGCGTCCGGCCAGCCGCGTCTCGGATCCGCCGCCGCCGCCGACGCTGACGACGCCGATGCCGGCGGCGCGGATCTGATCGGCGGTGAGCGGCACGACGCCTGCGGGGGCCTCGGCTCCCTCGCCTTCCGCCTGCCCCTCTTCTTCCGCTTGAGCGGCCTCCCCCTCCGCCGCCGGCGGCGCGTCAGAGCCATTGAGGGCCAGGAACAGCCCGCCGCCTCCGAGCAGGACGAGGGCGGCGGCGGCGCCGATGAGCAGTTCTGTTGGCTTGCAGCTTGCGCATTATTGGGCCCCTCCAAAGGGCGCGCGGCCGTGCAGGCGCGCGAGATCGATTTCGGCGCGGACGCGCGCCAGGCGGGCGTCGACGGCGGCGTTGCGGGCGGTGATCAGGGCGGCGCGGGTTCCGCGCAGCTCCAGTTGCGAGATGCGCCCGGCCTCGAAGCCGATCCGGGACAGACGATAGGCTTCCTGCGACGCGGTCACCCCGGCGTCGGCCGCCGAGACGCGGCTCACCGACGCGTTGAGCCGGGCGACGGCCGCCTGGCGGTCGGCCTCCGCGTCCTGCCGGGCTCCGGCCAGACGCGCGTCCGCGGCGCGGAACTCCGCCTGTGCGGCGTCGATATTGCCCCGGTTCCGATCGAACAGCGGCAGCGGCATGCTGATGCCGAAGGTTAGGGCCGTGGCGTCCTCGGCTTCGTATCGCCGGACGCCGACGCTGGCGCTGACATCCGGCCGCGCGCGCACCCGCTCGACGGCGATCCGCCGCTTGGCCGCCTCGCGTTCGGCCTCGGCGACGCGCACCGCCGGCGCCCCCGGGGCGGCTTCGAGGGGCGTCCGCAGCGGCGCATCGTCCAGCAGGCTGTCGGCGATCGACGTCGCCGGCGTGGGCAACATGGCGACCGCCGTCAGGCGGGCGAAGGCCGCGTCGCGTTCCGCCTGCGCCTCGTCCCGGGTGGCGCGGGCGGCCGCCGCCTCGCTCTCGGCCTGGATGCCGCGCAGCAGGGGCTCGCGCCCCTCCTCCACGAGCACGAGGGCCGCGCGGGCGTCCGCGATGGTCAGGCCGAGCGCCTCCTCGGCCAAGGCGAAGCGCCGCTCGGCGGCCTCGGCTTCAGCATAGACGAGCGCCAGCCGTCCGGCGGCGTCGACGACCGCCTGATCGCGACGCAGCGCGGCCGTTCCGGCCTCCGCCCGCGCCACCTCGACCCGGGCGCCGCGACGGCCCCATAGTTCGAGGTCCTGCGTGAGTGAGAGCGTGGTCTCGGCGTTGTCGTAGCCGGAGAAGGGGCCGCTGCCGAACGCATTCTCCGCTTCCAGGGCCGCGGTCGGATTGGGCCGCACGCGGGCCTGACGCACCCGGGCCTCCGCCGCCTCGAGGAGGGCGTCGGCTTCAGCTGCGGACGGGCTGGCCCCGATCCGCTCGAGCAGGGTCTGGAACGATGGCGCGGGGTCGGCCCAAGCGGGGCGGGGCAGTACGGTGGTCAGCGCGACCAGAGCGCAGCCGATCGCCAGGGGCGGCAGGCGGCGAATAGGGGATGGCATGTCTCATGTCCCAGAAGGTTGACGTGAAGGCGCGCAAGCGCGGTCACGTCAGGCTCTGGGCGGGCGCTTGGGTCCGGCGGGGCTGCGGGAGGCCGGCGCTTGGTCGAGCGACGGTGCCAGGGGCGCGCGATCGAGAGCCGCGGACTTCATGTCGTTGACAGCGGGCGGAACCGTGACGCCGCTGTGATGGCAGTGACCGTGGGCGCAGGCGACAGGATCCGCCGCGCCCTCACCTTTACCGTGGCCCGCGTCTGACACGACGACCAGGCCCGATGCCGCCACGCCTTGCGAGCTTCCACCTTCGGGCGCGCAGGCGGCGGCGTCGACGGCGGAGACCAGGACGAACAGGGCCAGGAACGACGCAAGCAGCGCCGCCATCCAACCCTGCCTGGCCGAAGGGAATCCCATGCCGTCCCATATCACGGCTCGCCGCGACATCAATCGCCTCATCGTCGCACCGCCCGGTAGAGAGAGATGGATCCGGTCGCGGTCGGGATGAGGTCGATCTCCCGAACCTGCCCGAAACCGACCTCGGCCATCAGCGTCGGCAGGACGCCGTCGGCGTTCGGCTGGGTGTTTTCGTAGCCGTCCAGCAACTGCACCAGGCGGAACAGAAGGCGCATCACGCCCGTCTGCCGGCCATAGTCGGCGACATGCAGTGTTCCGCCCAGCCTGAGCGCCCGTCGGCTCGCGGCCAGACCCGCCCGCTTCTCCGCCATGGGCAGTTGATGGAAGACCAGGCTCGAGACGACCTTGTTGGCGAGGCCCTCGCCCAGAAGCGTGGCGGCGTCGCGCGCGAAGCCCTGGACGAAACGGACGGTCCCACCTTCGCGGTCGGCCTTCGCCGCCGCGCGCGCCAGGATGTCGGCATCCGGGTCCAGACCGATGATCCGGGCCTCCGGGGCCCGGCGGGCCATGGCGAGCGCGAGGGAGCCGGTCCCGCAGCCGAGGTCGGTGATCGTCTCGCCGGGAGACGGAGCGACCTCATCAAGCAGCCGTGCGCGCCACAACCGTTCGCGCGTCAGCAGGGCAATCGCCGGATCATAGAGGCCGCTCAGAGCCGCATGGCCGAGCGCGGGGGTGAAGCTGGCGGTCACGCCGCGGCCTTCAGTTCATCGCGCGACTGTTTCAGGATCGACCAGGCGGAGTGCAGGAAGACCACCGCCAGGATCGCGCCCGCGATCAGGTCGGGCCAGCGGGAGGCGGTCAGCCACACCGCCAGACCTGTGGCTGCAACCACCAAGCTCTGGATCAGGTCGTTGCGCGTGCATAGCCAGACCGAGCGGACATTGGCGTCGCCCTCGCGATGACGGACCAGCAGGAGCGCGGCCAGGGCGTTGGCGACGAAGCCGAGGGCACCCAGTCCGGTGATGACGAAGCCTTCGGGGGGCGCCCCGGAGGTGGCCCGCCAGACCGCATAGGCGAGGATGAACAGCGCCAGCGCCGCGAGACTGGTGCCCTTGACCATGGCCGCCCCGGATCGCACGGCGACCGAGCGTCCGATCACGGCCAGGCTGATGCCGTAGGTGGCCGCGTCGGCCAGGAAGTCGAGCGCATTGGCGCCCAAGGAGGCCGAGCCCTGCAGGGCCGCGCCGCCGGCGATGGCCAGGAAGGCGGCGCCGTTGATGGCGATCACCGCCATCAGGATGCGGCGGTACGCCGGGGTGGCGCCGTCGAACTTCACGGCCGTGCCGCAGCCGCAGCCGGAAGCCGCCGGTTCAGAGGATAAGGGACGTTCGGTCATGGATCTCCACCTGTCACCGTTGAGGATGCATCCTCCAGTCGCTCGAGGATCAAGATGAAAAATGCATCGCTTGGCGAAAGGACGGCCATGCCGGAAAACACGCCTTGATCCTCTAGTGGCTAGAGGGCTCATAAAGGCAGGAGATTCACAGGAGACCTCATGATCACAGTGCTCCCTACGCGGCGCGGCCCCGGCCGGCTTCAGGCGACGGCGTTCGGGCTGGCCGCGACGGTCGCGGGCCTGGATCAGGTCGCCAAGACGCTCGCCCGCAGCGGCCTTGAGACCGCGATCGATCTCACGCCCTTCCTGGCTCTTCGGCTCGGCTTTAATCCCGGCGTCACCTTTGGCTTGTTTGCCGACTCCGGCCCGATGGGGCGCTGGGTGTTGAGCGGCGTGACGATCCTGATCATCGGGGCGTTGCTGGCGTGGATCTGGCGGACACGAAGCGCCATGACGGGGGCGGCCGCTAGCCTCGTCGTCGGCGGAGCGGCCGGAAACCTGATAGATCGCCTGCGCTTCGGCGCGGTGACCGATTTTATCGACCTCCATTGGGGCGAGGCGCACTGGCCAACCTTCAACTTGGCCGATGCAGCCATCGTCTGCGGCGTAGGGTTGCTGTTGCTGGCCGCCCGGGAACCGAAGGCCCCGGCGGCGTCGGCGAACCTGAAGCGCGCGTCCTGATGACGTTGTCCGCCGAACAGACGGCGATCGCCATCCGGTCCGCGCTGGCGGTCGCCATAACCGTCGCTGCCGTGGTCGCGGCCTGGCTCTGGCTGCCGCCTTCGCTTCTGGGCGCCGCGGCGGACCTGACGACAGCCGATCGATTTGCCTATGCGCTCAGGACGGACCTGTTGATCCTCCTGTGGCTTGCGGGCTGCGTGAGGGTCGTCGCCAGCATCCGGTTCCGCTCCGAGGCCGACCGGCCGGGCTCCGCCTATGCGGCGCCTAGCTCCAGGCTCGCCGTGCCGGCCGCCGTGCTTCAAAATTCTCTCGAACAGACGGTCCTGGCGGTCGGCGCCCACCTGGTTCTGGCCACCGTGCTGCGCGGGGAGGAGATGATCCTGCTGCCGGTGCTGGTTGCGCTCTATCTGGTCGGCCGGGTGTTCTTCGCCCTCGGTTACGCCCGGGGCGCGGCCGCGCGCGCCTTCGGCATGGCCCTCACCGGCGCCTCCACGATCGGCGCCTTCGGCATCGCCATTGTCCTTATCGGGCTGGGCCGATGATCCCTCCTGCCCCGACGCTCTTCGGCCTTCAGCTCTCCAATCCGGGATGACGCGATGACCCTGCTCTCTTCCGCTTCGTCGGGCCTGCGCCCCATCGGCAAGCTGGCGGCCGCCACCGGGGTCAAGGTCCCGACCATCCGCTTCTATGAGGAGATCGGCCTCCTTCCCGCGCCGCCGCGCACCGCCAGCGACCGGCGCATGTATGACGACGCAGCGGAGCGCCGACTGTCGTTCATCCGGCATGCCCGCCAGCTGGGGTTCGATCTGGTCTCGATCCGCTCCCTGCTGGATCTGTCCGATCACCCGGACCGCCCGTGCGCCGAGGCGAACGTCATCGCCGAACGCCACCTGGCCGAGGTGAAGCAGAAGATCGCCCAGCTCAGGGTCCTGAAGGGCGAGCTCTCGCGGATGACGGCCGAATGCGCGGGCGGCCGGGTCTCCGCCTGCAAGGTGATCGAAGCCCTGCACGATCATTCGGCGTCGCTTTAAGCGCGACAGTCTCGCGGTCCGAATGCTAATGCGAGCCGCTCACAACTAGGTTTCCCATGCGTCCTCTGCTCCGCCTGCTCGCCCTGCTGTTCGCCATGGGATTGGCCAGCCCGGCCTTGGCCCAGTCGCCGTCCACTTCAGAGGCCCAGGTCGCCTGGCGGCTGCTGGACTATGTGGCGGTCGACTACGCCGGCGCGGTGGCCAACGGCGAGGTCGTCAACCCGGCCGAATACGGCGAGATGATCGAGTTCAGCAGCCAGATCCGGACCCGTCTGGACGCCCTGCCGGCCAACCCGGCCAAGGCCGGCTTGGTCCGGGACGCCGAGACCCTGCAGGCCGCCATTCGGAACAAGGCGGACCCGCGCGTCGTCGGCGACCAGGCCAAGGCCTTGGCCGGCGCGGTGCTCACGGCCTATCCGAGCCCGCTCGCCCCATCGTTCCCGCCCGATCTGAGCCGGGGCGCGACGCTCTATGCGGAACAATGCGCGGTGTGCCATGGCGCCACCGGCCAGGCCGACGGTCCCGGCGCCGAGGGACTCGACCCGCCCGCGATCGCCTTCGCCGACGTGGAGCGCGCCCGTCAGCGCAGCGTGTTCGGCCTCTATCAGGTGATCGATCAGGGCCTGGAGGGCACGGCCATGGCCAGCTTCGCCCATCTGCCGGCCGAGGACCGCTGGGCCCTAGCCTTCTACGTGGGCCGCTTCGCCTTCACCGACGCCGAGGCCGCCGAAGGCGAGCGCCTCTGGAAGGGCGATCCCACGATCCGCGCCGCCTATCCCGATCTGGCCGCCGTCACCCAGGCCACGCCGGCGGAGTTGGCGAGCCGGATCGGCGAGACCAAGGCGCGGGCGGTCACCGCCTATCTGCGCCGCCACCCGGAGGCGGCCGCCCGCCCGCAGGGATCGACCTTGACCCTGGCCCGGACGCGCTTGGCGGAGAGCGAGGCCGCCTATCGCCGGGGCGACCGCAAGACCGCCACCGACCTGGCCCTGTCGGCCTATCTAGACGGCTTCGAGCCGCTGGAGCCGGCGCTCGGCGCCCGCGACGGCGCGTTGCTGCGTCGGGTCGAGACGGCCATGACCGACCTGCGCGTCTCGATCAGCCGAGGCGCGCCCGTCCAGGAGGTCGAGGACCGGGTCTCCCGCGCGAACGCCTTGCTGGACACGGCCGAACGCGCCCTTGCGCCCCAGGAGGCGGACAATCTCGCCAGCTTCCTCGGTGCCTTCACCATCCTGCTCCGCGAAGGTCTGGAAGCCCTGCTGATCGTGGTGGCGATGATCGCCCTCCTCAGGAAGGCCGAACGGCCGGAGGTGTTGCGCTACGTCCACGGCGGCTGGATCGCCGCGCTGGTCGCCGGCGGGGCCACCTGGGCGGCCGCCACCTTCTTCATCTCCATCAGCGGCGCCAGCCGGGAGCTCACCGAGGGGTTTGGCTCGCTTCTGGCGGCGGTCGTGCTCGTCTCCGTCGGCATCTGGATGCACGGCAAGTCGCATGCCGACGCCTGGCAGGCCTATATACGCGACAAGCTCTCCAAGGCGCTCTCGAAGGGTTCAGCTTGGTTCCTGTTCCTGCTGGTCTTCGTGGTGGTCTACCGGGAGGTGTTCGAGACCATCCTGTTCTATGCGGCGATCTGGACCCAAGGGGGCCATGCGGGCATGCTGGCTGGCGCCCTGACAGCGGTGGCGATCCTGGCCGTGGTGGCCTGGGCCATGCTGGCCTACAGCAAGCGCCTGCCGATCGGCAGGTTCTTCTCCTTGAGCTCAATCCTGATGGCCATTCTGTCGGTCGTGCTCATCGGCAAGGGGGTGGCGGCGCTACAGGAGGCCGGCTGGCTCGATGTCCATCCGCTCGCCTGGGTCCCCCGCATCGAAATCCTCGGCCTCTATCCGACGGTCGAGGGAGTGGCCGTCCAACTGGTCACGATCGCCATTCTCGTGATCGGGTTCGCTCGAACCTCGGTACCCAAGGCAGCTCGCCCAGATGCAGGCACATAGGGCCCAGAGCGGACGCTCCAAACCCTTGCTATGAGTCACAAGCGCGCGTAGCGCTGGCTAAAGAACTCCTGCAAATCAGGATATCCGGCCATGCGCCCGGCAGCGCTATTCCAGAAGCCGGCTCGGCGGCACCCCTAGCGCAGCAGCAATGCGTCCTAGCGCCCTGACGCTAGGATTTCTCGTGCCGCGCTCGAGATCGCTGAGATAACTTCGCTTCATACCAGCCCGGAAGGCCAGTTCCTCCTGCGAGAGGTCTGCAGCTGTCCTTAGAACACGCACGTTGCGGCCTAGAAGGGCTACGACGTCCATGGGCACAGGAGACCGGCCGAGCTCGAACTTGGCTGCCCACCAGACGTGTCAATTGCAGTGGCGATCCGGCTCGAGCAGAATGCGTGGATCAACCCCCAAAGCGATCGCAAGCCGCTCTAAAGCTTCAACGCTTGGTTTTCGACTGCCGAGCTCAATGCCGCTCACATAGCTCCGCTTCATGTCAGCACGGAACGCGAGCTCTTCCTGAGAAATGCCTAGGGCGTTTCGATGACGCCTTATATTTCTGCCCAATAGGGCGACGAGGGACATCCAGACAATTGAGCGCCACCGGACTCTTTAATCTGTCCCCTAATCGTGTCATTTTGCCTCCTGAACGTGTCATTGAGGGACTGATGACTGATCAGGCCGCGATCAGGCATAGAAGCAACACATCAGGTCTAAGAGACCTGTACCTTCGGCATGCCCGCTGGCTCTCAGCCCGCCTCCGCCAGCTTGGCGTCGAGAGCCCCGAGGACGTTGTCCAGGAGACCTACCTCCGCATCGCGCCGTATCAGGCCCGAGGCGAGGTCCGTTACCCCAAGTCCCTCCTCCTCCGGATCGCCACCAACCTCGTGGCTGAGGAAGGCCGCCGCTCGCAAAGACAACGCCTGCACGCCGAGACGACTCTCGCCTTCAACGATACCGCCTCCCAGACCGAAGCCGTCCTCCTGAAGCAATTGGTCCTCAAGCTTCCGCAACCCGAGCGAGATATTTTCATGCTCAGTCGCTTCGGAAGTTTGACAAACGAGCAGATCGCTTCACGACTAGAGGTGTCGGTGAAGACCGTGGAGCGCCGCATTTCGCGGGCTCTGAAACAGGTCGATGCTCAACTCCGACGCTAGTCCAGGGGCTTCGATGCCGGCTGAGGTACAGACACGAACGGTCGCCGACGACGAGGCGGCCGATTGGATTGCGCGGCTGGGCACGCGCACCATTTCGCTGGACACAATCCAGGCGTTCGCCAAGTGGCGCGAAGACCCGGCAAACGCCGAAGCTTATCGACGTGCGGAACAGCTTTGGTCCCGTACAGGCGAAATGGCGGACGATCCTGACATCCAGGCCGCGCTCGTGCAGGCGCAGCGTCGACGTCCTAGACGCTTCGGCGCCAAACAGATCGGCGCAGTCGGCCTGACTGCGGCTCTGGCCGCCTCGCTCGCGGCAGGCGTCTTCTTCTGGCAGGGCCGCGACACCTACGTAACAGGCATCGGCGAGCAGCGGGTCCTGCAACTGGCCGACGGGTCGCGTGTCCGCCTGGACACCGCGTCAAAGATGCGGGTCCGCTTCACCGCGGGGGAACGTCGCATCGAGCTTGCCGAAGGCCAGGCCCTCTTCGAAGTCGCGCACAACCCGGCCCGCCCGTTCGTGGTTTCGACGACAGACGCGTCCGTGACGGCGGTGGGGACTGTCTTCGAAGTGCGTCGCGTCGGATTGGAGACCCGGGTCGTTCTTGTATCGGGCGCCGTCGATGTGGCGCAGGCTGCCGCGCCGGGAACTCCTCAAAGGCTGCAGCCCAACCAGCAGTCAGCCATCAGAGCAGGCAAAGCCAAGGTCTCAACCGTGAACGCCGAAACGGCGACGAGTTGGACCACCGGAGAACTGACCTTCGTGGACACGCCTCTGGCCGAGGCCGTCGCCGAGGTGAACCGCTACCTGGCCGCCCCCATTGTTCTTGAAGCGCCCGCCGCGGCAAACACGCCGATCAACGGAGTCTTCCGCAGCGGAGACCGGACGGCCTTTGTTTCGGCCACGGCGCACCTGTTCAATCTGAAAGCGATCAGAGAGGCTGACGGGCAGGTTCGTTTGGTCAGCTCAAGGAATGATGAGCAAGGGTGAGGGTCTGACCCCACCTCAACCGTCTCTCCCCCGACGCGCCATTGCGTCGTGGGGGAGAACACAATGACCGCCTACCGTTTCAGCCTATTCGCCGGTGTCGCCGCCCTGGCCATATCGGGCGCCGCGCACGCCCAGCCTCAGACGCCGGCCCAGATCAACTTCTCCATTCCCGCCGGTTCTCTGGCAGCGGCGCTCAACGCCTACGCCAGTCAGGCCGGCCGCCAGCTGATGTTCACCTCGGACCAGGTCGCAGGCCGTCGGACGCCGGGCCTCAGCGGGCGAATGACCGCCGACGCCGCGCTCAGCCAACTTCTCGTCGGCTCCGGTCTCGTCGCTGTTCAGTCGTCCAACGGCGCCTGGGTTCTTCAGCGCGGGTCCAGGGATGAACTCGCGGAGGCCGTGGCCGTAGACGACGTCGTCGTCACCGGCACTCTGCTGCGCGGTCCTGGCGACACCCCCTCCCCGGTCACGGTGATCCGGCGGGACGATCTTGACCGGACCGGCCGCGCCACTGTCGCGGACGCCCTCTCCGCCCTGCCCCAGAACTATGCCGGCAGCGGCACCCCGACGACGGCCCTGGTCGGTTCGGATCCGATGCAGAGCAATTCGGGCTTGGCTACCGGCGTGAACCTGCGCGGTCTCGGGCCGGACTCCACACTGGTGCTGGTCAACGGCCGCCGTATGGCCGGCGCCGGCGGCCGGGGTGACTTTGCGGACGTCTCGGCTGTTCCAACCGCCGCCGTCGAACGCGTGGACGTGCTGCTCGACGGCGCCTCCGCCCTTTATGGCGCCGACGCCGTCGGCGGCGTGGTCAATATCATCCTGCGGCGGGACTTCGACGGCCAGGAAAGCCGCCTGCGTATCGGCGCTTCGAAAGGCGGCGGAGAGTCCGTCATCGCCGCCCACACCATCGGCCGGACATGGTCCACCGGCCAGGCGCTTCTGTCCTACGAGTTCGAGCGTCAGAACGCGCTGAGCACCATGGATCGCCCCTATACCTCGACCGGCGACCTCAGACCCTTCGGCGGCACGGACCACCGGACCTACTACGGAGTCCCCGGCAATATCGTCCGCTTTGACAACGCCAGCAGCAGCTATGTGGTCACGCACGCCATCCGCCCCGGCGCGGACGGCGTAGCCAGATCACCGGCTGATTTCGCTGCCGGCCAGCAGAACTCCGACAATACCCGTGCGGGGGCTGCTCTCATTCCGGAGTTTGATCGCCACGCGGCCTATCTCTTCGCCCGACAGCAGGTCGGCGCACATCTTGAGTTCACAGGTGATCTCCGCCTTAGCCAGCGCGAGTTCGAGACTGAGAGCACCACCCCGACCACCATCGCGACGGTCACGACGGCCAATCCCCACTTCGTGTCTCCGACCGGCGCGACGTCGCACAGCATCGCCTATTCCTTTGGTGAAGACCTGGGGACCTTGCGACGCTCCGGCCGGGCTAGAAGTCTCGGCGCCACCCTCGGCGCGCGGGTCTTCCTCCCCGCCGACTGGGAGGCCGAAGCCTTTCTGACCTATGGCTCCGAGCGGACCGTCGACGGGAGTCGCGGCATGATTCAGTCCACCTTCCTGCAGGAGGCTCTAGGAAACACCGCAGACAATCCGGCGACCGCCTTCTCCGCGCCGCGCGACGGCTATCTCAACCTCTTTGGCTCCGGCGCGGCCAACTCACGTGCGGTCCTGGATTTCATCTCCAGCGGCTCGAACCGCTACACTGACGAAAGCGAGGTCGCCTCCGCCAACCTCATCGCCCAGGGCACCGCGTTCAAGCTGCCCGCGGGCGACTTGAAGGTCGCGGTCGGCGCCCAGTTCCGAACGGAGGCGTTGAAGAACAGCGGCGTCACCTTCACCTCCGGCCTCACCCCGCTCTCCACTCGATCACCCGACAAGGACCGCAAAGTCGCCGCCGCCTTCATCGAGGTTCGCGCGCCGCTCGTCGGTCCAAACAACGCCATCCCCGGCGTGCAAAAACTCGAACTCTCCCTCGCAGGCCGCCTGGAGGACTATGACGACATAGGCTCCACCGCCAATCCCAAGATCGGTCTGATGTGGACCCCGGTCGATGACCTCAAGGTCCGCGCCAACTGGGGGACGTCCTTTCGCGCACCAGCGATGACCGAACTGGCGCAACGCCGCTACATTTCCGCGACCTTCGTCGCCGACACGGTCGGTCAGCAGGTCGCCCTGTTCGAAGGCGGCGGAAATCCGGACCTCAAACCCGAAACGGCGGACACCTTCACTTTCGGCTTCGACTATCGGCCCAAGGACAGCCCCTTCCGGATCGGCGCCACCTGGTTCGACATCGTCTTCTCCGATCAGATCGGAAGCCCCGCACGCGACAATCTCACTCAAGTCCTGCTGGATCCCAATCTCGCGCCCTTTGTGCGCAGAATCGACCGCAACTCGGCCGCCGATCGGGCGGCCGTGGATGCCCTGATCAATAGTCCGGACTTCCTTCTGCCGGGGGTTCTCCCTGCGGACGCCTTTGGCGTCATCGTCGACGCGCGCTGGCTGAACACTTCGTCGGTGGAGGTGCGCGGCCTCGACGGCTACGCCGCCTACGATCTGGACCTGGCCGGCGGCGAACTCACCCTGGAAGCGACGGCCTCCTACATGACCGACTACAAGCGTCGGATCACTTCCACCGCGCCGACCGTCGATGTCGTCGATACCTACGGCTTCCCCGTCGACCTGCGCGGCACTGTCTCCGGGCGATGGATGCGGGACGATGTTTCACTCCGGGTGGCGGTGAACCATGTCGGCGGCTATCGCGACCTCCTGGAGTCCCGGATCGGCTCATGGACGACGACGGACATGCAGGTCGGATGGACGCCCTCTGGTTCATGGGGCGAAGGGCTCAGCCTGACAGCCTCGGTGCGGAACGTCTTCGATGCGGACCCGCCCTTCTATGACGCCATAACCGGCATAGGCTTCGACGCCGGGCAGGCCGATCCCCTGGGCCGGACCTTCGCGCTGCAACTGACCAAGCGCTGGTAGGTCCGTCATGCTTCGCACAGTGCTCGCCGCCGCGAGCGCGGTCCTGATCTGCGGATCGGGACCGGCTCTCGCCGCACCCTTCACCCTTGAAGACATGCTTCGTATCGAACAGTTCGGGCAGGTCTCGCTGTCGCCCCTGGAGACGACGGTCGCTTTCGAGCGTATCGGTCCAACACTCGGCGCCGGCCCTTATGAATATGACGCCCTGGACCTGGTGCTGCGCTCCCAAATTCTGATCGCGCCATCCGACGGTCACACCGCACCACGCCCGCTCTTGCCTGAGGTCGAGGGCAAGGGCCATGTCATCGGCGCCTGGTCGCCCGACGACCGCAGACTGCTGATCTACCGTCTCCGGGACCGGACCTTCACGGCCGGAATCGCCGACACGGTCACCGGCGAGGTCCATTGGCTTTCCGGCACTCCCGAAAGCGCCATGTGGGGGCGGGCGGCCCAATGGCGCGACGGCGACGACCTTGTCATGATCCAGCGCGCCGACAGCGATCTCCCTCCGATGCTACGGCAGGGCTTTCACGTCCAGGATCGAATGAACCAGCTATGGCGGTCGACCCGCGAGGGGCTGGAGCCCGGCCGCACCCTGATCGGCGGCGGCGCATTTCTGGGCCTGAACCCCAAACCGGCGGACTCCCGCTTGGTGCTGGTGTCCGCAAATAACGGACACCAACGGACCCTGGCGTCAGGCCGTTTCCACGATCTGGAAATCGCGCCTGGCGGAGGCTTTGCCGCCGCCGTGAGGTTCTCAGGGGACCGTCCGTTCGATCCAGATATCCCCTTCCTTCAGGGGGACTTCTCGGAGAGGCGTGAACTCACCCTCGCCGATCTTGAAAGCGGCGAGACCTGGGAGCCCCTGCCGGGACAGGACATATCACCCCTGCTCCTGGCCTGGTCGCCCTCCGGCGATCGCCTTCTGGTCTGGGCGAGGCAGGACGGCGAGGCTTGGTCGGACGGCAGATTGATGCAGATCGATCCGAAACGGAAAACCGCCACCCCGACGAGGCTCGGCGGCTTCAAACCCGCGCGGATCGAGACGGGATTACGTACCGAGGTCGTCAGCGCCGACTGGCTTGGCGAAACTCCGATCCTCTACGCTCAGAACGGCGAACGGCGAGACTGGGTCGCCTTTTCCGATGCTGGCCCGCAGGTGCTCACCGCCGATCTGACCTCGCCTTCCGTTTCCCTTGTCGCGGTTTCCGCGCGCCGCCTTGTGGTGCAATCCGGCGCCGAGGCCTGGTCCGTCGATCAAAGTGGTCACGCAGAACGCTTGGGAAGGGCGGTCCGCACCCGGCCGAGCGTCACATCGGCCCTGGTCAGCCAGGGGCAGCGTTTCTCCTTCAATAGCCCGCCACGACGGGACTGGACGCTGACCGGCGATGGCGAAGAGATGTGGCGGGTCGATATGGCCACGGGCGCCATGCTCGGCGTCAAGATGAAGAGGTCTTCCCGGATACTGGCCGCGGCAGAACGGCGCGTCGTCAGCGCGACCCGGGATGAACGCAACGGCTTGGCGCTAGCCCTGGATGGCGAACCGCCGATGATCCAATTAAATAATCGGCTCTCCGAGATCGCCTTCGCGCCTGCGGAGGCGGTGACCCACCAGGCTTCGGACGGCAGCCCCCTCGTGAGTTGGCTTTATCGTCCGCTCAAGACGGGAGAGCACAAGCCCGCCCTGATCGTCATTCCCTATCCTGGCGAGCCCGCATACCGGCCAACCTCGCCGGAAGACGGCTTGACCTCCAATGTTCAACTGATGACGGCGGCCGGCTATGCTGTACTGATCCCAAGTCTTCCCAGACCAGACAGACGAGGCGAACCCGCCATCGGCATGGCGGACGACATCCTCGCCGCTGTTGACGCCGCAGCGTCTCTGGAAGTTTTCGATCCAGACCGGATCGTTCTTTGGGGGCACAGCTTCGGCGCCTTTGCGGCCGTTGCCGCCGCGACCCAGTCGGACCGCTTCTCCGCCGTCATCGCAGCGAACGGCCCCTATAATCTGCTCAGCGCCTGGGGCCAGTTTTCCCTAAAGCCGTCCCTTTCGCCGGAGGACGGACTCCCGGTTCGATCTCGAGCGGGCTGGGTCGAGACGGGCCAAGGCGGGCTCGGGTCTCCGCCCTTCGCGGATGCCGACCGCTATGTGCGCAACAGTCCCGCGCTAGCCGCCGGCCGCATCTCAGCGCCCGTCCTGCTATTCACGGCCGACCGGGACTATGTGCCGCCAGGTCAGGCCGAGGAACTGTTCTCAGCCCTCTACCGACAGCAGAAGGATGTCGTCCTCGTCACCTACAGGGGCGAAGGACACGTCCTTTCCAGTCCGGCCAATATTCGCGACTACTATGAGACTGCGTGGACATGGTTGGACGAGGTTCTGAAGCGGGAGGCTCCACCCGCAGGCTCGTCGAAATGACGGGACCATTGAGAGTTCTGTCTACGACCTGACCGAGGCCGCCCGGACTCTTGCCCCCTTCGCTTGAGCCTGGGCGGTTAGCGGCCAACCTCATCAACCACCCGCTTTTCTCCCCTTCCGCATAACCAGCTGCCGAACCTGAACGCGACAGCAGCCCGAGCCCCGTGACGCCTATGACGACGAGGTAGGTATTTCTGGCACCCTACTGGTCTGGTCTTGCTGTTCCCTACCTGGGTCGCCAGCCTGCCGCTTAAGTAGCGTGACGTTAAGCATCGCATTTGGCGTAATGATCGTAAGCATACCTAGTCAGGTAGGTCATGACGGCACCCCACCCGGCCAACCCGAGAACCTTGTTCGTCAGGCTGCGCATCCATAGGTTGGTCGGGAAGGAGTTCCCCATGACCACGCCCCCGTCACCCACCGTCGTGCCGTTCCCCTCTCTCACCCCTGCCAAGCCCGTCGCTTCACAGGACAAGATTTGGGGCAAGGCTGTCATTGCCAATGGCTACGCTGGCATTCCGTCGATCCTTATCCAGGCGCAATCACGCCTCGGCCTGACCCCAATGCAGTTCAACATCCTGGTCCAACTGCTGGACTACTACCGCGACCCGAGCCGGGCGCCCTTTCCCTCTAGGGCGGAGCTGGGTCGACGCATCGGCGTGAAGCCCAAGACGATCCAAACCAACATGCGTCAGCTGGAACAGGCTGGTCTCGTTCGTCGAGAGATGCGCAAAACTGCGGCCGGCGACTGGGGCTCGAACCTCTATCACCTGGACGGACTGATCGATCGAGTCCGCAAGCTGGAGCCGGAGTTTAGCCAGGCGCGTAAAGAACGGGAAACAGCCCGGCTCCGCGTCACCACCCCGGTGGGGCGTCGGCAGCCGTAGAAACTTGAGGCTGAAATTGATTTACCCCGGGGGCATGCTTTGCAGCAGAGGCGATCCCAGGGTGTACGCGAGTAGAGATAATCCATGACCCAACCCGTTGCAAGGGCGACCGTAGATGCGGTGGAGGCGGCGCTCTCCCTCGAACGCTTCGCCCGTTATGTCACGTGGGCGGAGGGTGACCGCGAACACGCGGTAGCCCTCTACACCCTGAACACCCGGGTTTCCGAAGCTCTCTATGTGCCCCTTCAGGCCCTGGAGGTGGCGCTGCGCAACCGCATCCACACCGTCATGGTCCAGACCCACGGCCCGGGCTGGTTCCAGCCCGAAGCGGGTCATGTCACCGACCGCCAGGCTGAACAGGTGCGCACGGCAATCGCGGAACTGACCGATGGAGGCAAGCCGATCGAAGATGGCCGAGTTGTCGCCGCCCTGACCTTCAGCTTCTGGACCTCCATGTTCGGGCGTGAGCAGGACGATCTATGGAAGCGGAGCCTCCACCGGATCGCGACACGCGATGGGCGTTTTCTGGCGCGCAAGGACTTCACCACCCGGCTGACGCAGGTTCGGCTGCTCAGGAACCGGATCGCCCACCACGAACCCATACTCTACTGGAACCTGCCGAAGCTGCATCGGGCCATGCTCGAGATAACGCGTTGGCTGTCACCTGCGATGGACGACTGGCGCGACACGATCGACCGCTTCCCCGACGTGCATCCATCGGAACGCCTCATCCTGCCCCGCCCGGGAAAGGATGAGGCATGACCGACAAGACATTACCCTGCGTGCAGTCGCGGCCGCGATTTAATTAGCCGGCCTTCGGCTTACGGCCCGACTTGCCCTTGGGAGCCGGCTTGGCCGCCTGACGTCCACCGGCGCCGAGCCCCATCGCCTTGGCGAGGTCGGAACGCGCCTTGGCGTAGTCAGGATGAACCATCGGGAAATCGGCGGGAAGGCCAAATGCCTCGCGATAGGATTGCGGCGTGTGGCCGTGAATCGAGAGGTGGCGCTTCATCGATTTGAACGGCTTCTGCGTGATCAGGCTGATGATGCCGCCAGGCGTGATGAGCTTGCGGGCTTGCGCAGCCGTCAGCCGTTGAACTGGTTCGACCTCTTCCACGGGCTCCGAACCCGTCGAACCCAGGGCGGCATGGATTGAGGTGATCAGGGCGGGAAGCGATGCGGCGTCGATCTTGTTGTTGGTCACAAAGGCCGCGACGATGTCAGCGGTCATGTCGAGAAGATCCCGGTCGGGCGTCATGGCGTCGTCCAAGTTAGCGCTCCACATAAAAGGTCACGCTTTGGATATCCTGTTACGCCGCCGTCTGACAGGCCCACAGGCCAATACTTGAGGCCTGGAACCAGGGCGTTCAATCTGCTCTCAGCGCAGCCAGGCCTTGGTCCAGCTCTCGACCAGAGCCAGCATCATCAGTTCCAGGTAAATGAGCCGGTCGTATTCCTCCGACAGGGCCGTCATCTCTGCGGCCTCGGCCTCTGACCGTTCAATGGCGACCGGATAGACCCGCCCGAAGTCGGCCACGTCCGCGAACTCCGCGCAGGCCTCGGCCCATTTCCAGCCCTCGCGCTGGCGCGCGTCCTCGGCCAGCACCGTCAGCTTCTCGCTGACCAGCCGGTCCAGCAGGGCCGGGTCTTCCAGCCAGCCCCCGCCATCCTCGGTGAAGAGGTCCCGCAGCACGGCCCCGCCCTCGGCCTCATAGGTTACCAGCCCCACAAAACCGACGCGCCGGTCGTCGGCGCGGACCTTGGCCTCGGTCATGGCGCGCCGAATGGCGAAGACGGAGGTGTAGGGCCCCATCTGTTGCAGCACCTGACGTTGCCGATCCTGATCCTCGCTGACGCAGAAAGCGGTCAGGAGGTCCAGGTCGATAGTCCCCTCGCGATAGGCGGACATCAGCTCCGCCGCCGCTGCGCCCAGCCGCAGACGTTGCCGCACCACATGAGCCGACACCCCGAAACGCGCCCCAATCTCCTCCGG
The DNA here is from genome assembly GCF_052907225.1 of Brevundimonas sp. RM1. Lineage (NCBI taxonomy): Bacteria > Pseudomonadati > Pseudomonadota > Alphaproteobacteria > Caulobacterales > Caulobacteraceae > Brevundimonas > Brevundimonas sp. RM1. Next base: position 44,733 of record NZ_JBRERY010000007.1, on the reverse strand, counting down.
GCCGTAGCCCTTCTCGTCCGCCAGCTTGCGGAAGGCCTCGAACTGGTCGGCGGGATGCATGGCCTCGCGGGTGATGTTCTCGTCGAGACTGATCTCATGGGCGTCGTTCAGAGTGTCCACCACCACCTTGACCGGATGGGTCCGCTTGATCGCCTTGCGCTTCACCAGCATCCGCAGCGCCTGCCGCCGCCCCTCCCCGATGGTCACGAGGTAGTTCCCCGTCGCTGCGCCCTCCCGGTCCCGCTCGATCTCCACCACGGGCGCCTGAAGCACGCCCTTGGCCCTGATCGAGGCCGCCAGCGCCTCGATAGCCGCCGCCGAATGCCTGACCTTCCGGGCGTTCCTCGGGGACGCCTTAAGCCGGTTCAGCGGGACCACGATCTCCGCGCCATGCGCGGGCTCGGGAACCGCCCCAATCTGGGGCTCGGTCGCGGCGATCTGAACATCATGAGCAGTCATGTCTGCCTCCTTTGGGCAAGGGTTGCAGGCACGCGAAAGGCGCGCCTGCAACCCTGCCCGTCGGCGAGACCGGGGTAGCAAGGGCCAGGGCGGATCGACCGGAGGGGGATCACCCGGCCTGCACAAGCCTGACGTCCTTGCCCGAAATGCTGGAAATGACCGGCGCGGAAGGCCGGGGAGACCGGTCGATCCGGCGGCGAAGCCGCTCCACCCTGGCCCGCGCGAGGGCGGAGCCCTTAGCCCTTTTCCTGTCCGCCGGTCTCGACAGGCGTCGTCACAGGCTCAGCCTCAGGGCGAGCGCCGCAAGGGTCACGGTCAGAACGGGGATGGTCAGTACGACCCCGACCTTGAAGTAATAGCCCCAGCTGATGCGGACGCCCTTTTTGGCCAGGACGTGCAGCCACAGGAGAGTGGCCAGCGAGCCGATCGGCGTCATCTTCGGCCCCAGGTCGCTGCCGATGACGTTGGCGTAGATCATGGCCTCCTTGACGACCCCGGTCGCAGAAGAGGCTTCGATAGACAGGGCGCCGACAAGCACGGTGGGCATGTTGTTGGCGATGGCTGACAGGAGGGCGATCAGGAAGCCCGTGCCGAAGGACGCCGTCCAGAGGCCGCCGTCAGCAAAACGGTCGAGCAGGCCTGCGAGGTGATCCGTCAGGCCCGCGTTGCTAAGGCCGTAAACCACCAGATACATGCCGAGCGAGAAGATCACGACCTGCCAGGGAGCTTCGCGCAGCACCTTGGTCGTGCTGATCGCCTTTCCGCGTGCCGCGACCGCCAGGAGAAGGACGGCGCCGATCGCTGCGACGGCGGAGACGGGCACACCCATGGGCTCCAGCGCGAAGAAGCCGACTAACAGAAGGGCCAGGACGATCCAGCCGGCGAAGAAGGTCGCCGGGTCCTTGATGGCTGTCGAAGGCGACGCCAACCGATCGACCTCATAGGCTGACGGTATGTCGCGTCCGAAGAAGAGCAGCAGGACGACAAGGGTGGCGGCGATGGCGGCCAGATCCACCGGGATCATGACAGCCGCGTAGTCGGCAAAGCCGATGTCGAAGAAGTCGGCGGAGACGATGTTGACCAGGTTGGACACGATCAGGGGCAGGCTGGCGGTGTCGGCGATAAAGCCCGCCGCCATGACGAAGGCCAGGGTCGCCTTCGGCCCGTATCCCAGAGCCAACAGCATGGCGATGACGATCGGCGTCAGGATCAGGGCCGCGCCGTCGTTGGCGAACAGGGCCGATACAGCCGCGCCCAGAAGGACGAACAGGACAAACAGCCGCCGCCCATGACCGCCGCCCCAGCGGCCGACATGCAGCGCCGCCCATTCGAAAAAGCCCGCCTCGTCGAGAAGCAGGCTGATGATGATGATGGCGACGAAGGTGGCCGTCGCGTTCCAGACGATGTTCCAGACGACCGGAATATCGCCCAGCGACACCACGCCCAGCAGCAGGGCTACGGCCGCCCCGCCCAAGGCGCTCCATCCGATCTGCAGCCCCTTTGGCTGCCAGATCACCAAGGTGATGGTAACGACGAAAATCAACAGGGCGAGGCTCACAGGGCGGCTCCACAGGTCGGACAGGCGTCCGCTTCACCGACATAGCTTGCATCAATCTATAATTCCACTATCTTGGAATAATGGAATCTGAAAACGCCATTCTCGCCTTGGCCGCCCTTGCCCAGCCCACACGTCTGGACGCCTTTCGGCTTCTCGTCCGGCACGAGCCGGACGGGATGGCCGCCGGCGACATCGCCGATACCCTGGCCGTGCCGGCCAATACCATGTCTGCACACCTCGGCGTCCTGTCTCGCGCCGGCCTGATCACGTCGAAGAGAATGAGCCGCTCGATCATCTATCGGGCCGACCTCGACCGGATCAGCACCCTCGTTGTCTTCCTTCTGAAGGACTGCTGCGAAGGCCGCGCTGACCTCTGCCAACCCCTTCTGGCTCAACTGGCCCCCTGCTGCGACTGAGACCCAATGGACGTCATCATCTATCACAACCCTGCCTGCGGGACCTCGCGCAACACCCTGGCTCTGATCCGCCACCTCGGCATCGAACCTCATGTCGTCGAGTATCTGAAGACGCCGCCAAGCCGAGTGAAGATCCTGAACCTGGTCGAGCGCATGGGCGTGCCTTTGCGTAGCCTTCTTCGAGAGAAGGGCACGCCCTTCGCCGAACTGGGCCTCGGCGCGCCCGACCTGACCGATGACCAGCTTCTGGACGCCATCGAGGCGCATCCGGTTCTGCTGAACCGACCGATCGTCGTGTCCCCGCTTGGGGTGAAGCTGTGCCGACCGTCCGAAACCGTTCTCGACCTTCTGCCGTCCGACAACCTCAAGCCCTTCATCAAGGAGGACGGCGAGGTCGTCATCGACGCAGACGGTCGAAGGGTTCGCTAAAGGAGCGCGCCTGCTGATGACCTTCAACGCAGCGGAGTTGTCCGAGCCCACCGCCGACCTGGTCGCTGGATTAGAAGCCGCCGGCCTGCCGACGGACGACCTCCATGAACCCGGCCGCCGCTTCTACCGCTTCGAAGACGACGGCGGGCTGATCGGCTACGGCGGGCTGGAGCAGACCGGCGCAGACACTCTGATCCGTTCCATCGCCGTCGTCGGCGACGGTCGCGGTGAAGGCCACGGCTCAGCGATCCTGTCCTGGCTGGAAACCCGAGCCGCTGCTCAGCAGGCGAGCGCTCTCTACCTGCTCACGACCTCCGCGACAGCCTTCTTTCAGAGGCACGGCTACGCCGTCCTCCCCGTTCGGCCGCCCCGCCCGCCATCGCCGCCTCGCGCCAATTCAGCACCCTGTGCCCGGCGTCTGCGGCGTTCATGTTCAAGGAGTTGCGTACCCAATGACCCGCCTTCGCGTCCTGCCCGATCCCGACCATCTGCCCGCGCTTGACCCGGCCTACCTGCCCAACCGACCGGCGCTGGGCCTCGGCCCGAACGATCATCCTCCGCGTATCCTGCTGCTCTATGGCTCGCTGCGGGATCGGTCCTTTTCCCGCCTGTGCGTCGAGGAGGCCGCGCGCCTTTTGCGCTTCATGGGCTGCGAGACCCGCATCTTCGATCCCTCCGACCTGCCGCTGACCGACCAGGTCGACTACGATGACCATCCCGCCGTCCACGAGTTGCGTGAACACGCCCTGTGGTCGGAAGGCATGGTCTGGAGCAGCCCGGAGCGCCACGGCCAGATTTCCGGGATCATGAAGCTGCAGATCGACCACCTGCCGCTGAACATGGGCGGGATGCGCCCGACCCAAGGGCGCACCCTGGCGGTCATGCAGGTCTCCGGCGGTTCCCAGAGCTTCAACGCCGTCAACACGCTGCGCCTTCTCGGTCGCTGGATGCGGATGATCACCATCCCGAACCAGTCCAGCGTCGCCAAGGCCTTCATGGAGTTCGACGACGACGGCCGCATGAAGCCGTCCAGCTACTACGACCGCATCGTGGACGTGATGGAGGAGCTGGTGCGCTTCACCGTCCTGACCCGCGCCCATGCCGACCAACTGGTGGACCGCTACTCCGAACGGAAGGCCTCAGCCACGCCTATCGATGCGGCCAACGACTTGTCCGCCATTGCGATCAGGTCGGCCTGAGCCTGTTTGAAGACCAGCGAAGAAATAGCGCATCCGCGTGAGTTTGGCGACGCGAATGCTCCAAAAATCCCGCTAGAACGCTAGCCGCAGCAGCACTTGCCATCCTCCTGGATCGGCGGACAGGGCACATCGGCATAGGAACAGAAGACGCAGCAGTCGCCCGGCAGGGGCTTCAGTTTCACGCCGCAGCCGAGACAGTCGTAGAACCAGATGCAGGCGTCCGTGGGCATTGTCTCGGTCGCGACATGGCCGCAATGCGGACAGGTCAGCGTGGACTGGAGCAGGATAGAATCATTTGACGGTCGCCATTCGGGTTCGGAGCAAGCTAGGCCGGTCGCCTTGCGCCGAACCGGGGGATGATCTGGACATAGACAAGCTCCGCAATGAGTTCGACCAAGGTCTGGGCGACGATTATGGCCGGGAGAATGGGCACCGCTCCCGGAACGGCCAGGGCCAGCGGCAAGACCACTAGGGAATTCCGGGTCGCCGCACTGAAAGCGACGGCGCGACCGGCCTCGGGCGTCAAGCGCGCGAGACGCGACACGCTCCATCCGGCGATCGGCGCCAGCACCGCGAAGGCGACGTAGATCGGCAAGACACCCAGCGCCTTGTCCAAGGCCTGCCCCAATTGCGGGACCACGGCCGCGACCACGATGAACAGCACCAGGGCTGTCGCCCGCACCGGAGCCAGCCCAAGCCAGGACGACAACCGCCCTCCTGTCGATGGGCGCGCGGCCCAGGTCTGGACCGCCACCGCCAGCGCGAAGGGAATGGCTATCAGCCAGACGAAGGCATGGATGAACGGGCCGGGTTGCACATAGGCCGCCGCTTCGGCGCCCAGGAACAGGCGCAGATAGATCGGCAACAGGACCATCTGCGCGATCAGCAGGACCGGCGTCGAGGCCAGCAGCAGCCGGGCGTCCGCCCGCCCCAGGTGGGCGAAGGTCACGACATAGTCGATACAGGGGCACAGCAGCACCATCAGGACGCCCAGACGGATCAGAGGGTCGGTCGGCAGGAACTGGACCAGCCCTAGCACCAGCACGGGCACGGCGATGAAGTTGACCGCCAGCAAGGCCCCCATGAACCGGAGTTCGCGCACCCGCAGGGTCCCCTGAAGTGAAGCAGCGACCGACTGCTCGCATGAGAGGGCTGAACGAGGTCGAATTTCAGTGAGGCTTGGCCACGTGTTCCGGCTTACCCTCCCGCTTTGTCGAAGCCATTTTCGAGAGTTCGCTCTCACTCATTGATGACGCCATCGATTTGGATGCGCCCTTGAGTTTCGCCTTGGGCATGTCGCCTCGCTTGGCGGCCAATGCCGCGCCGGCGGCCTTCTGTTGCACTGCGGATTTTGCGGGCATCAAGAACACTCCATTTAGGAACAGCCATTCGATGTATGGCCCTATGGACTTCCTACTCAGGTCGGTTGGATTTCCAGGTCACGAAGGCTGGCTCGGGTCAGACCCATGTCCTTCAACCCAACAAGCGAAACCAGAGTTCCCAATCATCGCCAGCGATGGACGGGCCTTGCGCGCACGCGCCCATTAGGTGCGCCGCCGTGGACGAAGCCGAGATCTACTTCGCTAGCTTCGACTTGGCTGGCTGAAGTCCGAACCGCGCCCGGGAGCGGTCATCGTCTCTTTGTTGGACACACGAAATTACCAACCCACTCGAGGCTGTCGGAACGCCCGTTTCATGGCGAGTGCTGAAGGCTAGAATTCGAATCATCGCGGAAACCAACGAGCTCCGCTGCTCAGCGTTGCTCGATCGTCACCCAATGCCGTGGACATGGAGGGCGGCAGCCCGCTGCTCGCTTCACCCCGCACAGCAGGAGAGCTTCGATACATCCATGTCAAAGGTCTGGGCCGCGAGTTTCAGGCCTTCGACCGTGGTCAGATAGGGGAAGATCGTCGCGCCCAGCTCGGCGACCGTCATGCCGTGTTTGATCGCCAGCACCATCGTTTGAATCGCATCCGCGCCTTCGGGGGCCATGATCTGCCCGCCCACAAGGCGGTCCGTCGCCTTGTCCACGACCAGTTTGATGAGCCCGCGTGTATCGCGCGCCGCCAGCGCCCGGGGCACCTGATCGAGCGGTAGCAGGGACACCTTGATATCCAGCCCCCGGGCTCTTGCCGCCGTTTCGGTAAGACCGACACTTGCGACCTGCGGGTCCGTGAACACCACCGCCGGCATGGTGCTGTTGTCATAGCGATGGTCATTGCCGCCGACAGCATTGCGCGCCGCCAGCTTCGCGCCGTAGGCCGCCATATAGACAAACTGGTCACGCCCGGTGACGTCCCCCGCCGCGTAGACGCCATTGACGGTGGTCTGGAGATAGTCGTCGATGACAATTCCGCCGTTGCGCGAAAGCTCGATGCCCCGTGCCTCCAACCCCATGCCGTCACTGTTCGGCTGGCGGCCCGTCGCGATCAGCACCTGCTCGGCCGCCATGACCTCGATCGTCGCGTCTGGGTCGGGTCCCGCGCCCCCGCCGGCCGGACGGTCGCAGGTAAGTTCGACCCCATGGTCAGCTTGCACAATCTGCTGGTAGCCAACCCCGGCACATACCCGGATGCCCTCCGCCTCCAGATAGGTCTGAAGGGCGGCGCTGAATTCCGGGTCCATTTCGGGCAGCAGTCGGCTGCGGCAACAGATCGTGACCGCCACGCCAAGGCGGGCGAACATCTGTCCCAGCTCAACCCCGATGACCCCCCCGCCGATCACCAGCAGCGACTTGGGCAAGCGTTCAAGCGCCAGTGCCGAAGTGCTGGTGAGATAGGGTACGCAATCCAACCCCCGAATGGGCGGAACGGCGGCGCGCGCACCCATTGCCAGAATGATCTTGCCCACCGGTATCGGCGCATCATCGATGAGCAATTTTCGGTCGACAAAACGCGCCCTGCCTTCGACATAGGTCACGCTCGGATAGGCTGGCAGCAGGTCGACATATTTCTTCTGCCGCAGCCCAGCGACCAGCTCATCTTTCGATGCGGCGAGAGCACTCCAGTCTTCCAGCTTGAGGGCGCCCTCCAGGCCGGGAAACCGACGGGAGGTCTGACCGGCATGAACCGCTTCAGCGGCGCGGATCAGCGTTTTGGACGGAACGCAGCCGACATTGACGCAGGTGCCGCCGATCATCCCGTGGCCAACAAGCGCCACCCGGGCACCCATATCGGCTGCCGTGATTGCGGCGGAGAAACCCGCCGATCCCGCGCCGATGACGGCGATATCGAAATCTCCAAGACCGGATTTTTCTGCGAAACTCGAACAGTAGTCGCGTTCCGTCACTGGCTTGTTCATCATGCAGTCCGTTCTGTGCGGTCATTAGCCCGCGGTTTCATGGGATCATTTGGCCCGGGGTCAGCAGCGTCAGACCATCGATCCGATGTCCGAGGCGAAGCTGGGGTAGGCAAAGATCATGGCCTTGATCTGGTTGGCGGTGAGCCCCGCGCCCATGGCCATGGCGAACAGGTTGATCTGCTCCTCGGCACCCGGTCCGATCAGATGCACCCCAAGGATCAGACCGGTTTCCTGTTCAACGAGCACCTTGAAGCCGCTCCTGACCGCACCGACCCGCATCGATGAAAACCAGCCGGAGGTATTCTCGAAACGGGTGTCGAACTTCAGGCCCTTTTCCGTCGCCGCGGCCTCGGACAGCCCCACGGTCGCGACCTGCGGCAAGGTGAAGACCACACTGGGCACCGGCGGATAGGACACGAACCGTGCGTCTTTTCCGGCCAGCAGGTTCTTGCCCGCGATACGCCCTTCATAGGCCGAGACCGGGGTCAGGTTCAGCCCACTGTCGGCACAATCCCCGGCGGCGAAGATGGTGGGGTTGGTGGTACGCATGGCGTCGTTGACCTTGATCCCGCGCGGTCCAGCTTCGACCCCGGCGACGGGGAGGTTCAGATGGTCGATATTGGGCACGCGACCGGTCGCATGGACCACCAGATCGCAGGTCAAGGTCCTGACGCCAGAGGGCGATTCATAGGAAACGGCGAGTTCGGGGCCGTGCTTCTCGACCTTGAGGACTTTCGCCCCGGTTTGTATATCAATGCCCAGTTCGACCGAGGCCTCCACCAGCATCGCCACCAGATCGGCGTCGAAGGGGCCGAGCGGCCGCCCCGCCATTTCTAGGACTGTGACGGTGCCAGCGCCGGCGCGTCGGGCGACATGGGCGAACTCCATCGCGATGAACCCGCCGCCGACAAAGGCAATCCTGTCCGGCCTCTCGGACAACTCCAAAAAATCCGTGCTTGTGGTCAGCAGGTCCTCGCCGGGTATGTCCAGCGTCATCGGACGTGCGCCGGTGGCGATGTGGAAATGCTTCGCGCGCAGGGTCTTGCCGTTCAGGGTGATCGTGTCGCGCCCGGTGAACCGCGCTTCCCCGTGCAGCGCCGCGATCCCGGCCTTGCGGAAGCCCGCCTCAATGCGCGACGGCATGGCGTCGGTGAAGGTGCGCTTGAACGCCATCATCTCAGGCCAGTTGACCGAGGGCCGAGCCTCCAGGCCCTTGCCTGTCATGTTGTGGGCCCAGTCCACACCTTCGGTGACGGCGATCAGCATCTTCTTGGGATCGCAACCTCGCAGCGCGCAGGTGCCGCCATAGGGCAGGCTGTCGATGCTGGCGACCTTCCATCCCGCCGCCGCCGTCATCCGGGCCACGCCGTTGCCGCCCGTCCCGGCCCCGATCACGATCAGGTCGTAGTCATATACGTCGGTCATCCAAGTCTTCTCCAATACGGGCAGCCTCTGATGATCGGGGCACCCGGCGGGCCCGGTGGACCGTCCATCAGGCGGTCTTCATCCGCCGCCGCCGCCGCCGCCAGACGGCATAGACCGTCAGCCCGACGAACACGGCCAGCGCGGGCAGCAGCAGCACAACATCGAGCCAGCCCGCCAAGGCGGCAAGCCCGACGATGCCGAGCAGCACCACCAGCACCGGGGTAAAGCAGCGCAGTGCCAGAATGACGGTGCCGATCACCCCCATCCGCAACAACAGGCTGTCGGCCCTGCCGGTCTTGTCAGTCATGTCAGTCATGTCAGCCATGATGAAGCTTTCTTCCATTGATCCGGACGCCGCGCAGCCTTCCCCGAGCCCGAGGTCCGGATGGGTGGCGATGCCGCGTCGTTGGCGGTCTTCCTGCCTGTGGGGCCTAGTTTTGTACGACGCGGGCGGGATACCCGGCATTGGTCGAGGCGGCCGCGATCTGCGCGGCCGTGGCGCGCGCCGGGTCATAGGTAGCGCGGGCCGTCTTTGCGGCGAAGTCCACCTGCACCGCGCTGACGCCCGGCACACCTTCCATCGCCCTTCGCACCGTGATCGGGCAGGTGGCGCAGGTCATGTGCTCAATGGCGAAGGTCGTCTGCTGCTGGGCGACGGCGGTCGCCGCCGGACGGTTCTGTGCCGGTCCATCAAACGCGACGGCTGCGCCGACGCCGGCCACGGCCACAACGGCCAAGCCGACCAGAAATGTCTTCTTCATGGATCTTTCCTCTCAGTAAAAATAGGGAGCCCACCAGTTGAGGGTGAGCGCGATGATGACGACGAACAGGCCCAGCCAGAGGGCCAGTTTCGTAGTCCGCGCCGACTGTGGGCGGGCGCAGTAGGTCCCGTCCTCGCAGGGCGGTTTCGGCTTGAAATAGACATGCCAGAATCCGTAACCGAGCAGCGCCAGGGTGACCGCGGCGACATAGGTTTTGTAGGGCTCCAGCGCCGTCAGGTTGGCGATCCACGCCCCTGAAATGCCAAGCATGACCAGAACCAGCGGCACGACGCAGCAGGCTGACGCCAGCACCGCGCCAACCAGCGCGCCGCCCGCGATCCATCGGCCCTGCTTAGCGCCTGCGTCCGGCGTAGATGCCGGTGGCTCCGACTCCGGTGCTGAATACATCGGACAGTTCTCTCCATTTCATTCTGACTGATTTCAGCGTAATCCCTGTAGTTGCTACAGACGCAAGGGGTTTTTTGATGGCGCTTCAGACAGGCTTGTTGCGGGCCCAATTGGCGAAGCTGACCGGGTGCAACCTCGAAACCATCCGCTATTACGAGAAGGTCGGATTGCTGCCCCCGCCGCCTCGTTCGGCCAATGGTTACCGGGTCTATTCGCCGGAGCTGACGCAGCGGTTGCAGTTCATCCTGCGCGCGCGGGATATTGGTTTCTCGATGGAAGAGACTCGCTCGCTGCTGGCGCTGACAGACACCGGGACCCAGACCTGTGCCGAGGTCAAACACAAGACCGAAGTGCATCTGGAGGATGTGCGCGCCAAGATTGCCGATCTTCGGCGGATGGAACGGATCCTCGCGAACGCTTCCGCCAAATGCTCGGGAGGGGAAGTGCCGGAGTGCCCGGTTCTGGGAGCGCTTACGTCAGACTGAGGGCGCAGAGCGGACTTGGTAAAGTCTGAGAAGGTCAGACCCGGTCGTTCGATTGAGCGAGTTTTCGCGCCTTGGCGAGCTCCAGCGTAGGCGCGCCCGGAACGATTCGACACGTATCGCCAAACGCTCAATCTCGCCGCCAGCAACGACACCCGCTTGGCAGGGTGAGCATCAAACAATCTGATCGTTGGATGCGCAGGGCCCCAAGGCTCGCGTCGCCAGGTTGTTTTCTCGGCCCTCCGCTAGTGACAGCGTACGAGGCGCGGCCAGTGAGAACAACCGATGTCGTTGGCGATCCAGAACGCGGCCAAAAGCGGGAACGAAAAGGAAAGAAAAGCAGAACCCGCGTGTGCAAATTTTGCACACGACGAACCACAACCTACTGATTACACACTACAATCATCACCATCCATCATCGGGGCCACGGACAACCTACGATCTTGATTTGTCAGCATTTTCATTAAGATCAAAATGTTGGAAGGCGACGTGTGCACTCGAACTTGCGACGTGTTGCGACGTTTGCCCGAGTCTCGACACCTCACGCACCCAGAGCGTGCACGAAATGGCGACCTACTCGAAACTCCCGTCAGGAACGTGGCGGGCCCAGGTGAGACGGAAGGGGCGCTATATAAGCCAGACCTTCCTCAAACGCGATGAGGGGCGGGCTGAGGGGCTCGCAGACCTCAAGCCGCAGGGGCGTCAGGCCTGAATCCGCCCGTCAAGCATATGGAGACGCCTATGGGCCGCGCTGGCGACGGAGGGATCGTGCGTGACGCAGATGATGGCGCGATCATTGGCCGTGGCCAGCCGTTGAAACTCGTTCACGACGATCTGGGTGTTGGCGCTGTCGAGATTGCCGGTCGGTTCATCGCAAAGCAGCAGGGGCGGATCATTGGCCAGGGCCCGCGCGATCGCCACCCGCTGGCGCTCTCCGCCGGACAGGCGGTCTGGGCGCCGTCCCCCCGCCCGATCCAGCCCCACCAGGGAAAGAAGCTCGTCGGCGCGTCTACGCACCGCCATCGGCGACAGCCGCCCCAGCCGACGCATGGGCAGGGCCACGTTTTCGGCCGCGGTGAATTCCGGAATCAGAAAGTGAAACTGGAACACGAGGCCGATCTGCTCCAGGCGAAGCAGACTCCTTTCCCGCTCGCTCAGACCGGCGGTTTCGCGGCCCTGGATCAGAACCTCCCCCCGGCTCGGCCGGTCGATCAAACCCAGAAGATAGAGCAGCGAGGACTTGCCGCATCCGGAAGGGCCGACGATGGCCAGGAACTCGCCCGGCTGAACCGACATCGTCACCGCATCGACAAGCGTCACGGGGTCGGGGTCCGGCAGACGCCGGGTCACGCCCTTCGTCTCCAGCACACAGGTCATGCCGCGCCTCTCAGGATGACCGCAGGATCGACCATGGCGGCCCGACGCGCCGGCAGCCAGGCCGCCAGGAGGGAGCTCAGAAGGCAAACGCTTCCGGCGAGAACATACTGCAGAAGACTTCGGTCCAACGGCAGGGTCAGAGGCTGACCGCCGAGCCTCAAGGGGATGCGGCCCAGACCTTCGAGCAGACCCGTGCCTAGGACGAAGCCGGCCGCCACGCCGATGACCGCCACCGCCAGGCCCTCGATGAGAAAGACGATCTGAAGGTCTGCGGCCGTGAAGCCGATGGCCCTCAGGATCGCGATATCCTTGCGTTTGTCGGCCACGCTGTTCGAGACGCCCGTATAGACCCCGAACACCGCGACAATGAGTATGGCGGCGCTGACGGCGTACATGATGATGTTGCGCACCGTGATGAGATCGAGAACCTCCCTCGACCTTTCCTGCCAGGACTCCCAGCGATAGTCCCATCTCTGTTCGAACAGGCCGGCCTGACGTTCCGCCAGAGCGGGATCGGCAAGCCTGACATGGATCTGATTGACGATATTGGGTCTGGCGAAAAGCACCTGGGCCGTTCGCAGGAGGCAGTAGGCCGCCGTGTCGCCGGCATAGAGGCCTGCCCGCGCATCGGGATTGACCAGGGCCAGGATCCTCATGCGCTGGAGCCGGCCTCCGGGCGCGGTCACCACCAGGGTGTCGCCGATCCCTGCTCCGATGCGGGCCGCCAGGGGACGCGAGATGATGATGCCGTCCGGCCGTTGCTGCAGCTCCTCCAGCCGGGCGCCGACAAGGGTTTCGGTCAGACGGCTGACCTGGACCTCCGTCGCGGGATCCACGCCGGTCAGCACCACGCCGGCGGTTCGCCCGGCAAAGGTCAGGGATACGGCGCCGCCCAGAGCGGGCGCAGCCGCCGCGCCGGGAAGCGAGCGCACGTCCTCGAGCATGGCCGCCCAGTTCCGCAGGCCGCGCACCTCGTCTCTGGGGGTGGCGTGACGAACGGCGACCGCGCCGTCGGGGAAGGCCGTCGCGGCCGGTTGCCGGGCCGGACGCCTGCGCTCGTCCGTCACGATGATATGAGGCGCGGAATCGACCAGCGTCTTGATGAAGTCCTTCTGGGATCCGCTCATCATGCCCGACACGGCCAGGAAAAAGCCCACGCCGATGGCGACGCCGCCGACCGCCACGACCGTCTGGCGCAGCCGGATGCGCAGATGGGCCGCCGCGATGGCGACCAGAACCGAGAGCGCCGACCTCATGGCGCCTCGCTCGCCTTGACGGCTCGTCCCGCCCGCAGTCCGGGCGGCGGATTGAGAATGACGTTCTCGCCAGGCCGGACGCCCGAAATCACCTCGACCGAATCGGCGGCGCGCGCTCCGGTTCGGAGTTTACGCGGTTCAGCCTGTCGCCCGATCACCACCCAGGCCCGCCCCGCATCCACCGCAGCCTCGGGAATCAAGGTGGCTTGAGGCCTCAGCCCGGTGACGATGTTGACGTCGACCGTCATGCCCGGCCTCAGGAGTGTCTCGCGCGGCAGGGCTATGCGCACCCGAAAGACGCGGGCCTCCGGATCGCCCGCCGGCGTCACCGTCTCCACCCGCCCGCGCACGACCTGACCCGGCAGGCCGTCGGCGCTGACGAAGGCGAGCGCGCCGGTCCGCAGGCCCTCAATGTCTCTTTCGTCGACTTCAGCGGTGACCCGCAAGGTGTCGGGCGAGGCGATGGTGAAGAGAATGGTCGAGGGCGTCGCCAGATTGCCGGGCTCCGCATCGCGACGGATGACGACCCCGGCGAACGGCGCCGTGACGCGGTAGAACCGCAAGGCCGCCGCGCCGCCGCGGGCCGCCGCCTCGGCCGCGCGCAGCTGTGATCGCGCGTCCTGCGCCGCCGCCTGGGGGCCGAAGCCGTGCTGGGCGAGACGTTCCGCTCTCAAGGCGCCGGCGCGGCTGAGGGAGGCCTGAGCCTCCAGCTGAGCGGCGGCGGCGGCCTGCGGCCCGTCCTCCAGCCTCGCCAACAGCTGGCCCTGGCGCACCCGCTCGCCTTCGGTCACGGCCACCGCGACGATGGGCGCGGAAACCACTGCGGCGATATTGGCCTGGCGGGCGTAGTCGACAACGCCCGATGCATAGACGGCATCCATGGCCACGCCTGTGCGCGCGGGCGCGACAACGACGCGCAAAGGACGCACGTTCCAGACGTAGACGCCTGTTCCGACGAGCAGCACGCACAGAACCGTCGCCAAGACGGCCGCCAGACGGCGCGGTCTGCGAACGCCCGGGCCTTGCAGCTCCTCATCTGTCCGGCGCTCGTCCATCTCTCACCCGCAGGGCTGAAATCGCTCGCGCCCGAGACGGCTCTCTTGTTCGGGACGCCCGCTACGGGGCCGCGCCCCCGCACGGCCTCCACTCAAGCATCCCTTCCGCTCGCGCAGCATGATCAAGGTCAATTTCCGGTCGCCGGTTCCAGCTGGCCGACAGTCCCTTGGGTCTACTCATGGCTCGCTGAAACGTGTTCACATCACAAGGTGATATTAAATATAATCGCGCTCCCTGCACTCCCGAGTTTCGACATGACGGCTCGGCTCGACAACGCGTGCGAAACGATCTCCGCCTCCTTCTTTCCGATCAGGGGGCGTCCACAGACGTTGGGCGTCGTCCACCCTTACGCCGGCGGAGATCAGATCTATGCAGAAGGGGATCCGGCCCATTCCTTCTATACGGTGATCTTCGGCGCTGTGCGGACCGTCAGACACTCCCCTGACGGCCGACGGCAGATCGGCGACTTCTACTACGCCGGCGACCTTTTCGGTTTCGAGGCCAACGAAGAACGTCTCTTCACGGCCGAGGCCATGCGCTCCACTCGAGTCAGGGCGATCCGGCTGGAAGCCGCTACGACCAGGGCGATCATCGCGACCGCCCGCCAAGAATTGAGCCGGGCGCATGAGCACCTGGCCATGCTGGGCCGTCGCTCCGCCGAAGAGAAGGTCGCTAGCTTCCTGCTAGAGCTAGCCCGAGAGGGCCCTATAGATCGGGTGGCCCTGCCCATGAGCCGTCAGGACATGGCGGACTATCTGGGTCTGGCGTTGGAAACCGTCTCCCGCGTTCTCAGCCGCTTCCATGAGGAGGACGTCATAGGCTTCGTCTCCTGTCGTGAATTCCGGATTTTGAAACACTCCCGTCTGCTGCGTCTCGCCTCGGCCTGAGACGACAGAGCTTCCGGCGTTTCTAGAACGCATCCCGCCCTTTCGTCCGGGGCCGGCGACGCCGAAAGGCGTCAGGACACCTCAGGCGCGCTCAATGCATCAGAAGAAGGCTGGGCCCGTCTTTCTCCTGCAGGAAGGTTCTGGTCGCCCCGCCGAAAATGGTCTCCTGAACCCTGGAGCGGCCCCAAGCGCCGGCCACGAACAATCCGGCCTGTCGGCTTTGCGCCGCCGCAAGCAGGGCGACGCCTTCGTCGGCTCCTTCGGCCTGGATGACGTCGCCCGCCTTCACGCCGTGAAGCTTGAGATAGGTCTTCAGCCGACCGGGGTCGGGGTCGCAACCTTGGACGTCCAGCCCCGAGACGCACTGAGCGATATGCACCGCGCTCGTCTTCGCCAGCAGCGGCAAGGCCGCGCGGACCGCTCGGCCCGCCTGGGGGCTGCCGTCCCAGGCGATGACGGCCGCGCCTGTGAGACCGTCGGGATCGCCTCGTCCGACCAGCACCGGCGCGCCGTAACCCAACAGCAACTCCCCGAGGTGTCGACGCATGGGACTGGCGCCGGCGTTGTCATGGGCGACAACCACCAGATCGGCCAATGCCGTCTGACGGCAAAGACTCAGCACTGGGCCAGGGCTTCGGCCGAGAACCGCCACACGCGACACGCCCTCCCCCGTCCCAAAAGCCGCGCCCGCCTCGTCGGCGGCCGCCCGCGCGTCCCTCTCGATATGACGCAGCACCTCGCTTTCAGCCGCGAGAAGTTCATCGATCGATGTCTGGGAAAGCGAGACGCCCAACGCCGCGCCCAGCCCAATCATGTCGGCGGCGGCGTTGGCGTAGGTCGGCAGAATTTCAGCCCTGGCCTCATGCTGCACGGCAAGCCGGGCCGCGAACGCCGCCGCGCGCTCGTCCCCGCCGGATCCTGACGCCAGCGCCATGATTAATTTGAGCCCCATCGACACCTCCCGTCGCTCTGTCGTGGATCAACGTCCGCCGTGGGCGATACGCCTGGCCGTCGCGGCCGCCGCTTGCGCGTGTCGCTCCACGGCGTCCTCCCGCATGCCGGACGTCACTCCGCCGATGTTGTGGTGACCGATGAGCTCCACCCCCGTGACGGCCGCCAGATGATCGTCGAAATGCTTGCGCATGGCGTCCCACGCACCGCTGCTTTCCACCCAATGTTGCGGCGCGCCCGAACTCGTGAAGCTGACCAGTCTTCGACCTGAAAGGAGCGGCTCATTGCCCTGGAGCCCGAACCGCGAATAGCCGAACCCCATGCCGAACACGCGCTCGATGTAGCCCTTGAGCATGGCCGGCGGCGCATTGAACCAAAGCGGATAGAACAGGGCGAAGACATCAGCGTCGCCGATGACCGCCCGTTCGGCCACCACGTCCGGACGCGCCTGAGCGCCTTCATCGCTCGGCAGTTCTTCGGCGTGCAGCAGGGGATCGAAACCCTGGCGGTAGAGATCGCGCACGATCACCTCGCCGCCTTCATCCTGCGCCGCGGCGGCGTAGGCCTCCGCCATGGCCATGGTGAAGCTGCGGGCCCTTGGGTGGCTTACGATCAGAACCTGCTTCATCGGAGCCTCCTTTTCAGCCGCCGGGGACGAGAGTCGTCGCCGGTGCGCGAGGGCCGTCAAGATGGGACGGCGCCTCCAGGGCGTCGCGCAATCGCGCCAACAGGGCTTCACGAGCCTCGTCGTCAGGCGCGCCTTGCAGGGCCTCATTGATGTCGCCGAGCAGCGCGGCGCGCCCGTTGCGCCAGTCAGGCCGGCTCGCCGCCCCAGGCCTCAACCGCCCAACGGCCCCCAGAGGCTGCGCCTCTGTCGCCGTGAGGGCGAACGCCGAATCCAGCATCGGCGTGACGATGGCTTCGGCCTCCAAGCCCGCCCGCATGAGACGGGACGCCAGGCCGGAACGCGCGTCAGGCTCGCCGTGGGTCAGGAAGACTTTCCCGTCACCGGCATGCGGCCCTTGAGCCACAGCACCAGGCCGTCGGCGTCGGCATGAGCCGAGTAGGCGTCTATTTCGCGTATGCGCGCATTGACCCGTACGTCATCCCCCTGGATGCGGACCAGTCGACGCCCTTCCAACAACACCCGCCCTAAGGTTCCCACGGCTTGAAAACCGGTGATCAGGACCGTCGTTTCACGGCGCCAGAGCAATCGCTTCAGATGCCGTCTGATGCGGCCCGCGTCGCACATGCCGCTGCCCGCCAGGATGATGTGCCAGTCGCGCAACCGCTCCAGCCCATCGCTTTCCTGAGGCCGCATCAGATAGTGAAGGCGCGTCGCGCCGCGAAGCTCCAGATAGGGGTTCTCCTCCGCCTCGGCATTCCATCCGCGCCTCAGAAAGACATCGGTCGCTTCGATCGCCAGCGGCGAGTCGAGGAAGATCTCGGTCGTCAGCTCCGGCTCGTCGCGCATCACCGCCAGAAGATCCAGGATCAGTTCCTGGGCCCGGCCGACGGCGAAACTCGGCATCAGCAACGGCCCCCCGGCCGCCTTGGCGTCGTGCATCTCCTTGGCCAGCAGAGCCCGACGCGCTTCGGGCGTGACGGCCTGGCGAACGCGGTCGCCATAGGTGGATTCCAGGATCACATGATCGACCCCGACTGGGCCGTCAGGCGTGGGCAGCAAGGGCTGATGGCCGGATCCCAGATCGCCCGAGAACAATAGCCGCACCGGCCCTTTGTCCTCATGGAGCACAACCTCAATGGAGGCGGCGCCCAGCAGGTGCCCGGCAGGCCACCACCGAGCCTGGATTCCCGGCAGCGGGTCGATCATTTCACCGAACTTGACGGTCTGAAACAGTCGCAACGTCGGCGCGACGTCCGCCGTCGTATAGATGGGCTCTACGGCGCGGACGCCCCGCCTCTGGTTGCGGCGGTTCAGATGGGCGACGTCGCCTTCCTGGATCTCGGCCGCGTCCGCCAGCATGACCTCGCAAAGATCGCGCGTGGCCCGTGTAGCGTAGATAGGCCCCCGATAGCCTGCCCTGACCAGCTTGGGCAGCAGGCCGGAGTGATCGATATGCGCATGGGTCAGCAGGACGGCGTCGATCGAATCCGCCTCGAACGGCAAGGGCTCGTAGTTCAGCGCCTTGAGCGACTTGGAGCCCTGGAACATCCCGCAATCCACCAGGAAGCGCGCGCCGCCGCTCTCCACCAGCATGCACGACCCCGTGACGCATTCCGCCGCGCCGTGAAAGGCGAGGTTGACGCTCATGACGCTCGCTCCCTGTCTTCATCAGTCGTCGGGACGCCGCCGCCAGAATATGAAGCGGTAAACCTAGTGTGGCGTCTCGACCCTTCAGAGTCCACATCACCGCCAAGACGCTCGTTTCACTGACCGATGTCTAGGAAGAAAAACTGAATTCCGCATCACCCTTCCACCGAAACGGATAGCGGGTTTTGACTACCGTCAATTCTTGCACGGTGCGCCGTCAATCAAACGGACTAACGACGTCTACGGCCTATGCAGGCGTTTACGATAGGCAGGCTGCGAGGGTCAGCGTTGCGTCAACGCGCGCGCCAGGGATCCGATCGTGGGGTGGAACAGCCCGTTCCACTCATAGCCCTCGTGCAGGCGCTTGATGACGAAGTCCGCCTGCGCCGCGCTTTCGGCCAGGCGATAGCCTAGCCGTTCAAGCGCCCTGCCCAGCCAGAGTCCCGCAGGGCCAGCCGCGTCGATAAAGGCCACGCCTCGCGGCGAGGCGCGGGTTTCAAAGCGCCCGCTCGATAGGGAAAAGACCAGGTTCGACTGGTCGAAGGCCTCGCCGATGGCGCCGGACAGGGCCACGTCCTCAGGCGCGCCGTCGATGAAGCGGCCCTCGCCGGGCAGCAGCCAGATGCGGTCGGCGGCGTTGAGCGACAGCTCCAGATCATGGCTGGAAAGAATGATCGAGACGCCCGTCTCATGCGCGACCTTTCGCAGGGTCGACGTGATCGTCACCCGGCTCGGCAGATCCAGAAAGGCGGTGATCTCGTCCAGCAACATCACCTGCGGTTGTTGGGCCAGGGCGCGCGCGATCATGACCCGCTGCCGTTCGCCGTCGGACAGGCCGTCGACGAACCGATCACGCAGGTGTTCGCCCTCGACCTGCGCCAAGGCCTCGGCGGCGATCGCCCGGTCATCGGCGGACAGGGCGCCGGTCCAGCCGGTGTACGGCTGCCGCCCCATCTCGACCAGCTCCCACACGCGCAGCGCGCCGACCTGCGGTCGATCGGTCAGCACGACCGCGACCTTGCGCGCCCGTTCGGCGGCCGGCCATTCCCCCACGGGCCGACCGTCGAGCCGCGCCTCGCCCGCCACCGGCCGGATGAAGCCGGCGAAGGTCCGCAGCAGCGTGGACTTGCCCTGGCCGTTTCGTCCCAGCAGGCAGATGAACTCGCCCCGCTCCACCGTGACCTGTGAGAGGGTGGACAGAACCCGGCGGCCGTATCCGATCTGAAGATTGTCGATCGCGAACATTCAGCTCTCGCCTCCCCTCAGGCTGCGGGCGCGCAACAGCAGCAGGATCACCAAAGGCGCGCCGATCAGGGCGAGAATGGCGTTCAGATGCAGAAAATGCTGCTCCCACGGCAGATGAACGACCAGGTCGGCGCTCAGGGTCAAAGCGGCCCCGATCAAGGCCGTCGCCGGAATCAGGACGCCGATCCTGGCGCTCCCCGCCAGGCCGCGCGCCAGATGCGGCACGATCAGACCGACGAACGCCACCGGGCCGCAGAAGGCCGTCACCGGGGCGGCGAGAAGAATGGTCGCGCCCAGTACGAGACGCCTGAATCGGGGCACGTTCACGCCCAGGCTTTCCGCATAGACGTCGCCCAGCAGAAGCGCCGTCAACGGCTTGGCCAGAATGACGCAGCCGACCAGGCCCAACCCCAGCAGCGGCGCCAAGGCGACGAAGTCGCTCCACGTCACATTGGCGAAGGTGGCGTCGTTCCAGGCCGCGAAGATTCGGCCCTGGCTGCGGTTGGTGAAATGCAGCAGCACGCTGATCAGGCCCTGGGCGAGAAACCCCAGCATCAGCCCCAGAACCAGCAAGGTCACGGCGCCGACACGACGCGCCATCGCGCTCATGGCGAGCGCCACGGCGAGCATGCCCAATGCGGAACCAGCCACCACGCCCAGGCCCGCGAACCCCGTCAGGATCATCAGGAATCCCGGCCCGACGACGGCTCCGGCGACGATGACCAGGGCGGCGCCCAGTTGGCCGCCCGCCATGAGGCCCAGCGACCAGGCGTCAGCCAGTGGATTTTGGAACAGGGTCTGCATCATCAGGCCGGCCAGCCCCAGGGCGGCGCCGCCGAGGATCGCCGCCAGGACGCGCGGCAGACGCAGATCGACGACGATACGGCTTTCCATCGACCCGGACCCGATGGACCCCAGCCCCGTCAACACCTCGCCGGGACTCAGCATGACCTGACCGACCATCAGGCTGGCGACGGCGACCGCCGCAAGAACGCCGGCGGCCGCCAGACTCACGGCGACCGGACGAAAGGCGGCGCTCATTTATAAGCCCCCTGGGCGACGGGTTTCAGGAAGCGGAAAGGCTCGCTGACCAGATCGGGATGAAGCGCCTTGACGAAGTCGGCCAGCACCCAGTCCGGCCGCACGAAGGCTGTCTGATACCAGTCATAGGCGTTGGCGGCGGGATTGCTGCGACCCGTATTGGCGAACAGGCGGCCGGTGCGGAACGCCGGAGACGCGCGCTCCACGCCCGCACCGCGCGGCGGGGCGGCGTGCAGATCGCCCACGATCCACACCTGGGCCTGATCGACGACCGGCAGCATCTGCTCGGTCGCCAAGGTTTCGGACGACCATTTGCGCGCATCCTCCGGTCGCAGCAGCAGATTCCGACCGCCGGCGTCCGCAAGATAGGCCTGTTCGGCGCCCCGCACGGTGACCACCCATCGATCGCCGCCCGCCGGATAGGCCCACACCATCGGCACAGGCGGCCGTTGCGACGCCGCGCCCTTCAACGCCGTCACCCGCGCCTCGATCTGTTCGAAGAGGCGATCCGCCTCCGCCTCACGTCCGATCAGAAGACCGTGCAGCCGAATCCATTCGGCCCGCCCGAGATAAGTCGGCTCGTCCTCGGCGAAGGTCGGCGCCACGGTCAATCCGAGGCGACGCGCCCGGTCCAGAACCGGCGTATGGGCCAGGTCCGACAGCCGCATCAGGAAGACATCGGGCCGAACCGCCAGCAGGACATCCAGATTGGGCGGCGCGTGCCAATTGTAGCCGATCTGTCCGATCCGCCCCTCCATGACGCCGCGCCGGACGTCATCGTCATAGGATACGCGCCCGCCGACCGCCGCCAATCGCTCCTTGCCCCCCAGCTGCCCCAGGAAGGCCTCATCCGAACTCGCATTGGCGGCGATCCGCGTGACGGGCGTGCGGATCACCGTGGCGTCCTGCAATGGCCCGGTGAGGATCGGGGCCGGTCCGTCCTTCGGCGCCAGCACCAGCACGGCCGCCTGTTCCTGCGCCTGTCCTCCGCTCTGGTCCGCAACCGGCGCGCGCAGCCGGGCCACGACGAACCCTTCATGGCGTTCGAGCCGCAGATAACGGGCGTGGCGCAGTGGGATGGGAACGCCGCCGCCTTCATCGACAGAGGCCGTCTGACGCGCGTCGTCGCCACACCCGGCCAGCGCCGAGGCGGCGCTCGCCAACAAGAAGGACCGTCTCTGCATCGCTTCCCCTCTGCGGCCGCCTGCAACGCCCGGCGCCCGCCGTGACTGCAGATCGCATTTATGGGGTGACTATATGCAACGTTATATCATAACAACCCCAAATCATTTCATCGGGGATCTCATGAAAACGCTGCTCACAACCGTCGGCCTCGCCGCGCTTCTCGCCAGTCCGGCGATCGCCCAGGACGCCCCCATCGTCACAGGGGTCGACGATGTGACCGAGGTGGAAGCCATCACCGTCTTCGGCCGCGCGCTGGGCCGCATTCCCGGCGAGACGGCGACCAAGTCGGGCGCCCCGACGCTGGAAACGCCGTACACGGTCAACATCGTGTCGCGAGAACTGCTGGATCTGCGCAATGTGTCGAACATCGGCGAAGCGGCCGAGACGATCAGCGGCGTTCAGCGCACCATCGGCTTCTCGGGCAATCAGCGCTTCCGCATTCGCGGCTTCCAGAACATCTCCACCCTGCGCGACGGTTTCCGCCAATCGGTGAGCCAGCCGGAAATCGACCTGCAGGGCGTGGAAAGCATCGAGGTTCTGAAGGGCCCCGCCTCGGCCCTCTACGGCCGGTTCGAGCCCGGCGGCGTGATCAATTTCGTGTCCAAACGCCCCTATTCCGAGGTTGGAGGCGAAGCCTTCGTCGTCGCGGGATCGAACGACTACTGGCGCGGCGGACTGGACCTGAACACGCCGCTGACCGCTGACGGCGCGGTCCTGGCCCGGCTCAACATCGGCTATGAGAACGCCGGGAGCTTCCGCGAACTCGTCGACAACGAACAACTCTATATCTCGCCCGTGGTCGAATGGCGCCCCGACGCCGACACCAGCCTGCTGGCGCGGCTGGAATATCTGCAACGCGACGCCGCCTTTGACCGCGGCTTCGGCAACAACGCCGCCTTTCTGAAACAGCCTGTGCGCCGCAACTACGGCGAGGACTTCATGCGGGTCGAGAAGGAGCAATGGGTCGCCGGTCTGGAGTTCAACCGCCGCCTCAACCCGGATTGGCGCCTGCGCCTGGGCGGCTTCATCTCCGCCGTCGACGTGCCCGAGGAACAATTCTTCAACTACGGCTTCCCGGCCCTGTCCGGCACGACGGTCAACCGCAACTTCGTCAGCTATGACGAAACCCAGGACGACCTGACCCTTCAGACGGAACTGTACGGCCGGGTCGTGACCGGGCCCCTGACCCATAGGCTGCTGATCGGGATCGACCACAGCCGCGACCAGCTCTCCTATCTCGACGGCCAGATCACCTTCGGCCGACCGATCGACCTGTTGAACCCGATCCGCACCGGACGCCCGACGACCTATCTGCCCGTGGGCGACAGTCACTACGACTACACCTCCACAGGCCTCTATGTTCAGGACGAAATCGCATGGAGCCGGTGGCGGCTGCTGCTGGGCGGTCGGCTCGAAGAGGTCGAGACCTACGCCTTCGCCGCAGACTTCATCGAGCCCGGCGTGCGCCGCACGGACCGCCCCTTCTCGCCCCGCGCGGGACTGACCTATCTGGCGACGCCCGACTGGTCGATCTACGCCAGCTGGGCGCGCTCATCGCGCAATGAAGGCGACGCCGGCCTTTTGGAGAGCGGCCTGACGCCTAAGCCCACGCGCGGCGAGCAATTCGAGATCGGGACCAAGGCCCTGGCGTTCGACGGCCGCGCCGAACTGACGCTGTCGGCCTTTGAAATCACCAAGACGGATGCGGTCGTGGCCGACCCGATTGACTTCAACCTGGTGATCCAGGCTGGCGAAATCCGGGTGCGAGGCCTGGAAGCCGAGGTGTCAGCCCGGCCGCTGGATCAATGGACGATCATCGCCTCCTACGCCTATAGCGACAGCGAGATATCCAGGGACACCAACGCCTTCATCGTCGGCAATCGCCTGGCGGGCGTGCCGGATCACCAGGCCGCCCTGTGGACTTCCTGGGCTTTCGGCGGCGACCTGGACGGCCTGACCATCGGCGGCGGCCTGTTCCACGCCTCAAGCCAGGCGGCGACGACCGGCAATAACCTGGACCTGCCCGGATACACGCGGCTGGACCTGAACGCGGCCTATCGGTTCGGAGCGGGCTATGAAGTGCGCCTGAACGTCGACAACGCCACTGACGAGACCATCTACATCACCGGCGGCTTCTCCCAGATCCACCCCCAGGCGCCGCGCACGGCGCGCCTGACGCTCAGCAAGCGGTGGTGAGATGATGCGGTTCGCCCTTGCCCTCTCAGTTCTGGGAACGCTGACCACGGCCGACGCAGAAGCTCTGAACGCGCCCCAGCAGCCGCCCGCCTTCGCCGTTGCGTCCAGACCCGCGCCGGCGTTGAACCATGTCTATGTCGTGCTGGACGCCGCCACGTTCGCGGCCGTCCGCGACAGCGCCCCTCTCAGCCGACTGCTCGGGCGCGCCGACGGCGGCCTGCCCGACTACGCCCCGCCGCAGCCCGGCGCCGACCGCGTCTTCTTCCGCGGGCGAGAGACCTATCTAGAGTTCTTCGCGCCTGAGAACCGCTTCGGCGAACCCGTCGGCAAGGTCGGCGTGGCTCTGGGCTATGACGCTCCCGGCGACCTCGACGCCCTGGAGCGGATTTGGCGGCGAACCTGCCCGATCGGCGCCAGGCGCACGCCCGTCCGCTATCGTCGTGTCGACCCGTCCGTGCCCTGGTACGACTCCGTACAGTGCGACGAGACGGCGGGCGGAGATCATCTCGCGGTGTGGGCCATGGCCTACCGCCCGGAATTCCATCGCTGGCAGTCGGGAACCAGCCCGACGGAGGCGCCGCAGACGTCGCGCGCGGACATTCTCGCCCCGCGAAGTGCAGAGGACCAGGGGCGTTTCGACATCAATCACCTGGCCCTTCAGGTCACGCCGCCCATGTTCCGCCTTCTGATCCGGCAGTTGGAAGACGCCGGTCTGCAGCGGCGGGAAACCGCCGACGGAACCCTGCTGACCGGGGATGGCTGGACGCTGTTGCTTCGCGCCTCCGAAGATCCGCCGCGTCTGCTGTCGCTCGACCTTGCGACCGACGGCGCGCCGCCCGACAGGCTGTCGTTGGGCTCAGGCGTCCTGATCCGAATGGACCGGCAGACGGTCGCCTTTCGTCCCACGAAAGGCGTTGACTGACATCGACATGCGTCCAGGCAGGCCGTCAACCCTTGTTGACAAGCGCACGCGCGTCAATCAAAGTTGACGCATGATCGACCTGCACGACATCGCCGTCCCTTCCGATCCCGCCGAGGCGCTGACTGCGGTCGTGGCCTTGCGGCGCCTGGCGGATCGCATCGAACGCGACGCCGTCGGCTCGGCCCTGGGCCAGGGGTGGTCATGGGCGCGGATCGCCCAGGCCCTGGGCGTCACCAAACAGGCCGCCCACAAGCGGCTGTCGGACATCGCGCCGACCCATCATTCCAGATAAGGGGACCGCATGCTTCAAGGCGTCAAGTCGAAGCTCGCCGACATAGGCGTCATCAAATTTCTCAGCGAAACGGCGGAAGCCTACGCCCTGCAGGACCAGCAGCGGGAGCCCGGCGCCGAGCACCTTCTCCTGGCGGCGCTGGACCTGCCGGACGGCGCCGCGCGTCGCGCCTTTGAACAGGCCGGCGCCTCGCCCGACGGCCTCAAGGCCGCGATCCAGAAACAGTATGACGACGGCCTGGGTTCACTGGGCTTGAAAGCGGACAGCCCGCTCAGCACGCCGATGACGGCGAACGCCGGCGTCTATCGCGCCGCCGCTTCGGGTCAGGACGTCATGCAGAAACTGGCGGCGCTCAAGAAGGGGCGAACCCCTCTTAACGGCGCGCATGTCGTCAGCGTCATCGCGGGTATGTCGGAAGGCGTGGCGGCGCGCGCGCTGCGGGTTCTGGACGTCGATCTCTCTCGGTTGAAAGCCGCGGCGGACGACGTCAGCGCGGCGAGCCGCGCCGGCTGATCTCCAGCCGAGACAGGACCGGATGACCACGCGCCGCCGCCCTCACGGCCTCGGTCGTCCTTTCAGAAGTCGGTACAACCAGAAGCCCTCGTCATTCCGGACCGAGGTTTCCAACCTGCGCGGCGACAGTCCCGTCACCAGCCGCACCTCCCGACCAAGATGCGACTGATCGGAGAAGCCCGCGTCGATCGCAGCGGCGGCGAGATCCGGCGCCGTCTCCCGCTCCCCCGCAAGGCCGTGAAGCGCCGCGGCCTCCACACGCTCATAGAGCTGCAGATCGCGTCGGCTCTGGCCCGTCCACCCCTTGATGCGGCGCTGCACCTGGCGCGCGCCCTCCCCATCCGGAGACGACGCCGCGCGCGCGCAGATCATGGACAGCCACGCCCGAATGTCGACGCCGCTCGGCTCGACCGGGCGGCCCGATGGCCAGGACGAGACGATCGACTGCACGCGCGAGAAAGGCTCAGGGCCGCGCTCGATGTTCAGCAAGCATGTGAGCGCCGCCCCCGACATCACCGCCTCAAGCGGCAGGATCACGTCCAGACAACGCTCAAGGGGAATGTCCAGCACGCGGCCGAGGGTTTCAGGATAGAAGCTGACCGTAAGCGCATGGACGGCGCCGGGCGACCAGCTCGCCACAGGCCGTCGATGCGGCCCCGCGAACACCACCCGAAGAAGCGGCCGCCCCAACCTCCCTTGCGCGACAGCCGGGCGGTCTGCGGCCAGGTGCAACTCGCCCTCGAAAATCCATGAGATGCTCGGAAACGGCGTGGCCGGATAGAAGTTGAAGCGCTGTTCGTCGGCGAGCGGCAGGCCGCGCGTATCGCGTTCGATCGCCATATAGATCCAGGCTGACGCCGGGGCGCTGGGCCGGTGCAGGCGGGCCGACATCACGCGCGACGGCCCCCGTGTCGCTTCGGTTCTATACGCAGAACACCCTCCCCAGCATGGATCGCCGGGCGTCGGCCTGAAGCCCCCGCTGACGCGGCGCGCCATCCTCCAAGCGCAGCTCCCATTCGCCTGCACTCCTGCTCAAGAGGCCTGTCATGAAGCCCAAAGACTTCCTGTTTCAACGCTTTCCGTTGGACGGCCGCGTCATGGTCGCGGACGAAGAACTCACCACGCCCTATCATGTCTATGACGGCGTCATGCTGTGCATGAACGGCACGGTCGATGGGAAGAAGGCGGCCGACCTGCTGGCCCAGGAAGGGCTGACGCCCCTGCTCGACACGCAAGGCCGGGCGCTGGCCGCCATCTGGATATGCGACTTCGTCAAGGCCAACCTCGGCGCCCATCACGAGTTGCAGATATCCCTGTTCGCGACCCCCGTCGCGAGAGCGAAACTGCCCGCCCACCCCTTTGCGTTTTTCGGCGCCCTGGCGAACCGGCCGGATCTTCACATGGTCTGCCACGGCCTGTGGAACGATACGCTGCGCGTCGTTCGCTACAATGACGAGCACCTGCGCCTGCCCGCACGCCTGACCCGAAGCGAAATCAAAAAGGAAGGCGAGCTGTGGCGCTTTCGATTTGCGGACACGGCCGGCGATCTGATCGCCGAGGGCTCCATTCTGCACCGCCATGGCTCGTCCATCGCGCCGGCCTGGCGGATTGCCGGACAAACCGGCCTCAAAGGGATGATGACGCTGATGCGCGCCCCCGCCGTCAACATCCCCGTGGTGAACCTAAGACGAGCCGGCGAGACCCATAATCACGTCTGTCAGACCTATACGACCTATGATCGGGCGCATGTGAGAGCCGCCGGCCCCAGTGATGAGGTGACGATCCGTCATCCCGTCTACGCCCCGCTCGATTTCAAACCGGCGGTCATCCAGCAGTTCGACAACGTCGGCTTTACATTTCTGCGCCCGGAACCTCTGTTTGACGACCGCCCCCCCGTTGACGCGCCAACCGGCCTATCGAAATGAAACAGACTGGACCTTTCTAACCACCCGGCAAGCCAGCACCCTCGCCCCTGTCGCCACAGTTCACGCGATTTCGGACAAGCAGGACGACCGGCCATGAACCAAGACTCGCGCATCCATAACCCAGGGCCGCGCAGGCGCTCTTTCGAAGGGGCCGATACGCCGGAAGGCGGCGCCTCGCGCAAGACCGCCCTGATCCAGATACTGGCCCTTCCGATCGCCGTAGTGACGGCGGCGGTGCTCATTGCGACCATCGCCGTCATCACGATCGGATGGAGCTGACTTCGCTTCGCGGCGCTCAAGCCGCCCTGCTTGAGCGCCCGCCTCGCGTCAAAGCCCCGCAGGCGGCTTCGAGGCGGGCGCCGGCGTCGGCGATCTCCTTGGCCGTCACCGTCAGCGGCGGCGCGAAACGCACGACGTTATCGCGCGCCGCCAGGGCGATCAGCCCCTGCTCGCGCAACGCCGCCACGAAATCGCGCGCCTCGACGCCTCGGGCGCAGAAGCCCTGCAGCAAACCCTCGCCGCGCAGTTCTCCGACCAGCCTGCCGTAGACACGCTGCACTCGCTTCAGCTGGCGTCGCAACAGCACCGCCTTGTTCAACACCCGCGCCAGGAAGGCGTCGTCCTGTACGATGTCCAGCACGGCGTTGCCGACCGCCATGGCCAGGGGGTTGCCGCCGAACGTGGTGCCGTGGGTGCCCAGGGTCATCCCTTCCGCCGCATGGCGCGTCGCCAGACAGGCGCCCATGGGAAAGCCGCCGCCGATGCCCTTGGCCACCGTGACGATGTCGGGAACGATCCCGCTCCATTCATGGGCGAAGAACCGGCCGGTGCGGCCCACGCCCGACTGTACTTCGTCGAGGATCAGCAGCATGCCGCGCTCGTCGCACATGCGCCGCAGCCGCTCCAGGGTCTCGGTCGTGACGACGCGCAGTCCGCCTTCGCCCTGGATGGGCTCGATCATCAGGGCGGCGGTCTGATCCGTGACGACCGCCTCCAGCGCGTCCCAGTCGTCCAACTGGACCTGATCGAACCCTTCGACCTTGGGGCCGAAACCTTCGATGTAGGGCGGGTGGCCGGTGGCGGCGATCATGGCCAGGGTGCGCCCGTGAAAGGCCCCCTCGAAGGTGACGATGCGATACCGCTCCGGCCGACCCGCCACGGCGTGGCGACGGCGCGCCATCTTGACCGCCGCCTCATTGGCCTCGCCGCCCGAGTTGGCGAAATAGACCACTTCGGCGAAGGTGCTGTCGACGAGCCGCTGCGCCAGCCGTTCGCCCTCGGGGATGCGCACCGTGTTGGAGGTGTGCCAGATCTTGCCCGCCTGCTTCTTCAGCGCCCGCACCAGGTGCGGGTGGCAATGGCCCAAGGCGTTCACCGCGATCCCCGAGGCGAAGTCCAGATAGGCCTTGCCGTCCTGGTCATAGAGCCAGGCGCCCTTTCCATATTCGAACGCCAGATCCAGACGGGCTGCGACGGGTAGGATGGGGCTGGTCATGAGGCTCTTCGTGAATAGGCCGGACACGGCGAAAACCTGTCGACAGGACAGGCACGCAGTCACGCTAATCCGACGCCGGATGGTTCATCAGGGTCGGTTTCAGGAATTCACCTAGACCGGATGACCGTCCGATCAGCAGAGGCCTGACGGCCTGACCAACCTCAGTCGCGCGCCACCTGGAAGCCGGCGAACGACTGGCTGACCGGCATCAGCTCCAGCGCATTGATGTTCAGATGCGCCGGCAGGGTCGCGACCCAGAACAGGGTCTCGGCGATGTCTTCGCCGGTCATCGGCGCCGCCCCGCCATAGAGGGCGTCGGACGCCGCCTGGTCGCCGCCGGTGCGGACCAGGGTGAACTCCGTCTCGGCCATGCCCGGCTCGATGGAGGTGACGCGCACCCCCGTCCCGTGCAGGTCCGAGCGCAGCCCCAGCGAGAACTGGCGCACGAAGGCCTTGGTCCCGCCATAGGCGTTGCCGCCCTTGTACGGATAGGTCGCCGCCACCGAACTGATGTTCAGGATCGCTCCCTTGCGCGCGATCAGGCGCGGCAGCAGGCGATGCGTCAGCGTCACCAGGCCGGTGATGTTGGTGTCGATCATCTGGCGCCACTGGGCCAGATCGGCCTCTTGCGCGGTCGCCGTGCCCAGCGCCAGCCCGGCGTTGTTGATCAGCACGTCGATGTCGCGGAAGCCCTCGGGCAGGGCGTCCAGCGCCGCGTCGATGGCGGCTTCGTCCCGCATGTCGAACGGCGCGGCGTGGACCCGGTCGGCGCCCAGTTCGGCGACCAGTTCGTCCAGACGCTCCTGACGGCGGCCGGTGGCGATCACCTTCCAGCCCGCGCCGGCGAAGCGACGCGCCGCCGCCCGGCCTATGCCCGAGGTGGCTCCGGTGATCAGAATGACGCCGCTCATGATGTCCGTCCTGGCTGAGGCTTTAATGTCGGCCCGACTTAATCCCGCACCAGCCCGCCGTCGACCACCAGATTCTGCCCCGTCACCGCCCGGCTCCACGGCGATGCGAAGAAGAGGGCGGCATCGGCGAACTCTTCCGGCGTGGTGACGGACCGCAGCGGCGTCATGCCGGCGATCAGGTCGAACACCGCTTCGGGCGTCGCGGCGCTGGCGTCGGTCGTGCGAAGAAGCCCGCCCGAGATCATGTTGACCGTGATCCCTGACGGCCCCAGATCGCCCGCCGCCGTCCGCGTCAGGCTGAGCAGAGCGGCCTTGGCGGCGGTGTAGTCGTGATAGGGCACCACCGGATTCTGGAACAGGTTGGTGCCGATGTTGACCACCCGGCCGAAGCCTTGCGCGCCCATGCCCGGCGCCGTCGCCTGAATGACGTTCAGGGCGCCCCGGATCACGGTCGCGAACTGACGCTCCATG
Organism: Brevundimonas sp. RM1; assembly: GCF_052907225.1. Taxonomy (NCBI): domain Bacteria; kingdom Pseudomonadati; phylum Pseudomonadota; class Alphaproteobacteria; order Caulobacterales; family Caulobacteraceae; genus Brevundimonas; species Brevundimonas sp. RM1. The sequence continues at coordinate 14,298 of NZ_JBRERY010000007.1, read as the reverse complement.
TCTTCCCACGGAATATCGGCCATCTGGGCGCGGGCGTCGCCGTTGAAGCTGTAGTCCAGCGCATTGTTGACCACGGTGCTGACCGGGCCGTCGAAATGGCCCTGAACCTTGGCGACCATAGCCTCCACCGCCGCGCGGTCCGTCACATCAGCCTGAACGGCGAAGGCGCGCTCGCCCAGTTCCGCCGCCAGCGCTTCGGCCCGCTCGCCGCTGCTGCGCCAGTTGATCGCCACTCGCGCGCCCTGCCCCGCAAAGGCTCGCGCCGCCGCCGCGCCCACGCCGCGCGCCCCGCCGGTGATGAGAACGATCTGATCGCGGATTTCCATGAGAACAACTCGCAAATTCTGAACCAACCTCAGCCATAGGCCGCACCTGCCGCCAAGGCCAGCGGCGCCTAAAAGAACAAGGGTTGCCCTTGCGCCTCCCTTGGCCGACTAACTCAGAGGACGCTCAGGAGACATCTATGCTGACCTTCGCCGCCGCCCTGCTGCTCTCGCCGGTTTCGACGCCGGTCGAACTGCCGTCCAGCCCCGCGCCGCTGCACGGAACCCTGCTGACGCCCGAGAGCCAGATCCACGCGGCCGCCGTCATCCTGCCCGGCTCCGGTCCGACGGATCGCAACGGCGACAGCCCGCAAGTCGGCATCCGCGCCGCGACCTATCGCCTGCTGGCCGAAGGTCTGGCCGAGCGCGGCGTCGCTACCGCCCGCATCGACAAGCGCGGCATCGGCGAAAGCGCAGCCGCTGGTCCTTCCGAAGCCGACCTGCGCTTTTCCGCCTATGCGGACGACGCCCGCGCCTGGGCGGCCGAGGCGGCGGCGAAGGCGGGCCGCCCGTGCGCCTGGCTGATCGGCCACAGCGAAGGCGCGCTGGTCGCCCTGGCCGCCGTGGCGGAGGGCGACGACAAGGTGTGCGGCCTGGTGCTGCTGTCCGGCGCCGGACGTCCGGCGGGAACAGTGCTGCGCGAGCAACTGTCCAGCCTGCCCGAGCCGCTGAAGGCCGAGGCCTATGCCGTCGTCGGCGAACTGGAGGGAGGCCGCACGGTCGCCGATCCGCCTGCATCGCTGGCCGCCCTGTTCCGACCGTCGGTCCAACCCTACCTCATCTCCTGGCTGGCGTTGGATCCGGCGAAGATGGCCGCCGCCTATGACGGCCCGATCTTCATCGGCCAGGGGACCACCGACATTCAAATCAGCCTGACCGACGCCGAAGCGATCAAGGCGGCCCAGCCCCGCGCCGAACTCGTCGTCTGGGACGGCGTCAACCACGTCCTGAAGACCGCGCCCGCCGAACGTGCGGCCAATATCGCGACCTATATGGACCCAGCCCTGCCCTTGGCGCCCGGCGTGGTCGAAGCGACAGCGGATTTCATCCTGAAACCGCGCTAGGCCCTAATCGTCCAGTTCCGCCCGCGCCTGTTCGGCCAGGTCGAAGAAGCGGCGGCGGACTTCGGCGGCGAAGGGGTTGTCGTGTTCGATGGCGCGGAACACCGCTGCGCTGTCGTGGCGGACCATGTCGACGCCCTGAATGACGCGCTCGAAGCTGGTCGTCGTCATGCGCGTCGGCAGCGGCTCCATCGCCAGCAGCACCTTGGCGATCAGATGAGTCAGGCCCTGCACCGTCGCCGCCTCGCGGTCGTGATCTTCGGGCGAGACGACGAAGACCTTCAGCCCCAGCGCCTTCCTGCAGAAGGCGGCCACGCGCCACGCCGCCTTGTCGCCGCGCACCGGACAGACGGCGATCCTCAACCCCGCAATGCCGTCCTTGCCGCTCTGGGGGCCGAACAGGGGGTGGGTTCCGACGATGCCGACGCTGTCAGGCAGGCCGTCCAGCATGACCTTGGCCGGCTTCACCTTCACCGAGCCGACGTCGAGAACCAACGCCCCCGGCGTCAGATGCGGCGCGATCGCCGCGACCGTTTCCGCCAACACGCCGACCGGCACGGCCAGCACCACCACCGGACAGGCGGCGGCCTCTTCCAGCGTGGTCAGCCGCGCCAGCCCCTCGTCGTCGCTGGCCGCCGGATCATGGGCGAGGATGTCGAACCACGACGCCAGATGCTTGGCCGTCAGCCGCCCAAAGGCGCCGAAGCCGATCAGGCCGAGTTGGGGCTTTGGGCCGCTCACCCCGCCAGCGTCTCCTGGAACCGCACCGGCTGGCCGTGGGCCTGACCGATCAGTTCGCCGTCCTTCATCACTACGCGGCCGCGCACGATGGTGGCGACCGGCCAGCCCGTCGCCTCGAAGCCATCGAAGGGGGTCCAGCCGCAGCGCGTGGCCTGCTGGTCGTGCGTAATAGTCTTCTTCGCCTTCAGATCGACGATAGTCAGGTCGGCGTCATAGCTGACGGCCATCCGTCCCTTGTTCGCCGTGCCGAACACCCGCTGCGCCCCGCCCGAGGTCAGGTCGATGAAGCGTTCCAGCGACAGCCGACCGTTGGCCACATGGGTCAGCATCAGCGGCACCAGCGTCTGCACCCCCGGCATGCCCGACGGCGAAGCCGGATAGGGCTTGGACTTTTCTTCCTTGGTGTGCGGCGCGTGGTCCGAGCCCAGCACATCGGCCACGCCCTGCTGCATGCCCCACAACCACAGGGCGTCGACATGCTCCTGCGACCGGATCGGCGGGTTCATCTGGGCGTAGGCGCCGAGGCGTTCATAGGCCTCGGGCGCCGCCAGGGTCAGGTGCTGGGGCGTGATCTCGACGGTGGCGACGTCCTTGTGGAAACGCAGGAACTCCATCTCGTCCTTCGTCGTGACGTGCAGGACGTGGATGCGCGCGCCGGTCTCCTTGGCCAGGCCCACCAGCCGGCGGGTGGACATGATGGCGCTTTCGGCGTCGCGGACCTCGGGGTGGCTGGTCCAGTCGCCGGTGCGGGCCAGGTTGCGACGCTCGACCAGGCGGTATTCGTCTTCCGAGTGGAAGGTGGCGCGGCGGCGCACGTTCGACAGCACCTTGCGCACGCCCTCGTCGTCGGCGATCAGCAGATCGCCGGTCGAGGCGCCCATGAAGACCTTGACCCCGCAGCAGCCCGGCAGGCGCTCCAGATCGGCCAGATGCTCGGCGTTCTCATGCGTGCCGCCGACGTAGAAGGCGTGGTCGGTCCACATCCGATCCTTCGCCCGCGCCAGCTTGTCGGCCATGGTGTCGGGGTCGGTCGTGTTGGGGTTGGTGTTCGGCATCTCGAACACGGCGACGACGCCGCCCAGAGCCGCCGCGCGGCTGCCGGTCTCCAGGTCTTCCTTCCACTCCAGCCCCGGCTCGCGGAAGTGGACCTGGGTGTCGATGACGCCCGGCAGGACGGTCAGGCCCGTCGCGTCGAACACCTCTCCGGCCGAAGCCTGCGACAGGTCGCCGATGAAGGCGATGCGGCCGTCGATGACGCCGACGTCGGCCTTGCCGCGTCCGGCGTGGTTGGCCACCTCGCCGCCCCGAACGATCAGGTCATAGGTCTGGGTCATCGCGCGCATCTCCTGAAGTTCCGGCGCTTATGCGCGCCGAAGGCTTGGAGACGCAAGCCGAGGGCGATCAGGCCGTCCGTTCGGCCAGCAGCTTCTTCGCCGCCTTCAGCACCCGCTCATAGGGCAGGTCCATCATGTGCTGGATGTGCTGGTTCAGACGCGGGTCCAGTTCGCGGAACTCATCGAGCGTGCGCGGGCCGCGTACGGCGACGCCGGTCCACGGACGCTTCAGCGTCTCGTCCGAAGGGCCGAACACCGCCACCGCCGGAACGCCCGCCGCTACGGCCAGTTGGGTCCACAGGGAGTCGCCGCCCAGATAGAGATCCGCGTGCGACAGGGCCGCCGCCGTCTGCAGCCGCGTCAGCCGCCCCTGCAGTTCGATCACCCGGTCCCGCTTGACCGCCGAGCGGACGGTCTGGGCCGCGTCGCGGTCCGCCTCCTCGCCCACGATCATCAGCCGTCCGCCCGCCAGCGGCCCGCCCTCGCCCAGAAGGGAGATGGCGACCTTGGCGTAGCGATCGGCGGGCCAGCGTTTGCCGATCCAGTCTGCGCCCGGCCCGACGGCCAGGATCGGACCTTCGCCCGGCGGGATCAGGGAGTCGGCCGCTTCCTGCGCATCGCGTGCGATGAACAGTTTCGGCGGCGGAATCTCGTCCAGTTGCAGGGTCCGCGCCGCCTGCTCCACCAGATGCACGCCCGGCAGGGTCTTGCCCCGAACCGCCCGACGCTGGCGCCGCAGCTTGCCCGACAGGGTCGAGCCGCGCATGTCGACCACCAGCCCCCAGTTGGTCTCGCGCACTTGGTTCCACAGGGCGATCCAGTCCCAGCGCCCGTCGCGGTCAAGGGTGATCAGCCGCTGCAGACGCGGCAGGTCGGCGAACAGCGGCGCGCTGGCCGGCGAGCCGACGACGGTGAAGGTCGCCTGAGGGATGGCCTCGACCAACTGGGCCAACACGCCCGACGACAGGACCGCCTCCTCGGCGTCCGCCTCGGCGATGTAGAGGATCGGAAAACGACCATGCATGGGCTGAGTCTAGCCGGATTCTCTTCGGAATTCAGCGAGAATGCAGGACGGCGGGCCGCCGCTGCACGCCAACCGCCCCGTCGTCCTCGAGTCGGACGAAGCGCACGGCGCGAGCGGCGCGCTCGCACCCCGCCAAACGCCCTGACCGCGGGAAGAAACGACTTTTCGGACGCGCCTTGAAATTGTGCTTACTGGGGCGAAATTTGCGATCGCGTCAACATTGTTTCATAATCGAAGGATTGAAATGACAATATGAGAACGACTTGGCGAATATTTCTTCATACTCGTTGAAAATACATTTGTTCTGATGCTGCCGATAAATCGAAGAATTAGAGAAATAATCGCCCAGTCCGATAAGTATGAACTCTAAAATATTAAGACGATTTTATATTTTCGCGCGCCGATTCCATGACCTCATTCCCTATATTGGGAGTGCTGGCGGCTCGGCCCTTCGTTCGCCCCGTGTGATTTGCGGCCGCAGCGCCGCCCTGCGCCGGGGCCTCTGACCCAACAGCCCAGAGTGAATATGCCCAAGCAAAAACGTATCGCCATCATCGGCGCCGGCCCCTCGGGACTGGCCCTGCTCCGCGCCTTTCAGTCGGCCCGCGACAAGGGCGCGGACATCCCTCAGATCGTCTGTTACGAGAAGCAGAAGGACTGGGGCGGCATGTGGAACTACAGCTGGCGCACCGGCATCGATGAGAACGGCGAGCCCGTTCACGCCAGCATGTACCGCTACCTGTGGTCGAACGGCCCCAAGGAATGCCTTGAGTTCGCCGACTACACCTTCGACGAGCACTTCAAGAAGACGATCTCTTCCTATCCGCCGCGCGAAGTCCTGTGGGACTATATCCAGGGCCGGGTGAACAAGGCGAACATCCGCCCGTACATCCGGTTCAACACCGCGGTGAAGGACGTGGTCTTCGACAAGGCGTCGGGCCGGTTCACCGTGACGGCCAAGGACTATTCGGCCGGCCGCCGCACCACCGAGACGTTCGACCATGTGATCGTCGCCACCGGCCACTTCTCGACGCCGAACGCGCCGTCCTATCCGGGTTTCGACCTGTTCCCCGGCCGCATCCTGCACGCCCACGACTTCCGCGACGCGGCCGAGTTCAAGGGCAAGGACGTGCTGCTGATCGGCTCCAGCTATTCGGCCGAGGACATCGGCTCGCAGTGCTACAAATACGGCGCGAAATCAGTCACGACCAGTTATCGCAGCCGGCCTATGGGCTATGACTGGCCCAAGGGCTGGGAGGAAAAGCCCTGCCTGACGCGCGTGGACGGCAAGACCGCCCACTTCAACGACGGCACGCGCCGCGACGTCGACGCCATCATCCTGTGCACCGGCTACAAGCACCACTTCCCCTTCCTGCCGGACGAACTGCGCCTGAAGACCAGCAACCGTCTGTGGCCGCTGAACCTGTATGAAGGCGTGGCCTTCACGCCCAATCCCAAGCTGTTCTACCTGGGGATGCAGGATCTCTGGTACAGCTTCAACATGTTCGACGCCCAGGCTTGGTTGACGCGCGACATCATCATGGACCGCATCCAGCTGCCGTCGCGCGCGGACATGGAGGCCGCCAACGACCACTGGCGCGAGAAGGAGGTCGAAATCCGCACGGATGCCGAGGCCTTTGAATACCAGGGCGAATACATCAAGCGCCTGATCGCCCAGACCGACTATCCGGATCTCGACATCGACAACATCAACCGGATCTTCCTGCAGTGGAAGAAGGACAAGAAGGCCGACATCATGGGCTATCGCGACAAATGCTATCGCTCGGTCCTGACCGGCACGCTGGCGGCGCGTCACCATGTGCCCTGGATGAAGGCGTTCGACGACTCGCTGGAAGCCTATCTGCGCCTGCCCTCGACCCGCAGCCAGGCCGCGCGCGCCTGATGCATGGCCCCGCCCTGCGGTCCGGCGGGTCGCAGGGCGGGGCGCCCCGTGCGCCAGAGCTCCGTCAAAGCCCGCGCATTTGCGCCCGACCTGCGCTAGAGGGCGGCCATGTCCCTGCCCCTTCTTCCTGAGCGCACCTGCGGCGGCTGCGTCGAATGCTGCCGCGTGATCCCGCTGGACCTGCCCGAACTGGCCAAGCCGACGGGCGAACTGTGCGCCTATTGCGTCGATGGCGCGGGCTGTTCCGTGCATGAGATCCGGCCGCAGACCTGTCGGGTCTGGTTCTGCCTGTGGCGGGCGGTCGAACTATCCGACGACTGGCGTCCCGACCGCAGCGGCGTGATCGTGCGGCCTGACGGGGTCGAGGACGGGATCATCACCCTCTATGTCCTGCGCCGTTCGGACTTTCTGCTCGGGATGGACTTCTTCATCACCGTGGCGGGCTGGATCGCTGAAGGGATCGAGGTCGCCCTGAGCGCGCCTGGCCCGGTCGGAACCTATCCGGCGCGCGCCGTCGTCACCGACTGGCTACGGCCCGCCGTCGAGGAGGGCGACCCCGACGCCTTCGCCGCGCGCGTCCTCGCCTCGCTGGACCGGCTGGCCGCCCACGACTTCCAGCCGGACGGGATCACCGCGCGCTACGCCGTCGGCTGAGCCCCGTCGACGACCGTGATCTCGGGCCAGCGGCCGCGAGCGTTGGCGATCACTCGTTCCCAACCTTTGGCCAGGCCGCGCGTCGGATTGGGGCGGATGGTCATAGCGAACACGTCCTCCAGTCCGAAGGGCGCGACCACGCTGATCGCGTCGTCCGCCTCCAGCCGCACGCCCACGGCGAAGGCCGGAGCCACGAAGCGAGCCGGGGCGTCGTCGGTGCAGGTCAAGGGGTCATAGGGCTCGCCGAACTTGTCTTCGAACCACAGATGGACCCGCGCCTGGTTCCGCACCTCGACCTGATCGCGCAGGGGCGGCTCAAAGGCGGCGGCGACGCGCTTGATGACGACGTCCTCGGCGTCCCATGAGGTGTCGGCGTCGAAATAGCCGATGTCGTAGTCCTTGATCCCATAGCCGACCGGGCGGCCTGTCTGGGCGTTCCACACCGCCTGATAGACGGCGCCGGAGAACAGCCGCCAGTCGGGCAGATTCAGTTCCCGCATCACGGTCAATACGTGCATCAGGCCCGCGTCGGCGCGGACGATCTCGGTCAGGCGAGCTTCCAGGGTCATGCCGTCCTGTGAGGGCGATTCCGGCGCCGCGCCAAGCGGCCTCAGCCCCGCACCGGCCAGGCGTGATCCAGCGGACCGTGCCCCTGACCCAGGCCGGGCGCGCGGCGGATGGCTTCGGCGACATAGGCCCAGGCTTCCGCCACCGCGACCGGCAGGGGCAGCCCCTTGGCGATCCCCGCCGCGCAGGCGCTGGCCAGGGTGCAGCCGGTGCCGTGCGTGTGGCGCGTCTCTATCCGTTCGCTCTCCAGCACCGTCTCGCCGTCGGCTGTCAGCAACAGGTCGACCACCGTCGCGCCCGGCACATGGCCGCCTTTCATCAGAACCGCCCGCGCGCCCATGTTCAACAGCGCCTCGCCCGCGCGGCGCTGGCCGTCCAGATCGGCGACCTCCAGCCCGGTCAGGGCCTCGGCCTCCGGCGCATTGGGGGTCAGCAGGGCCGCCCGCGGAACCATCAGGCGGCGGACGGCCTCCACCGCCGCATCCGCCAGCAAGGGCGAACCGCCCTTGGCGATCATGACGGGATCGACCACGGCCGGAACGCCCCCCGCATAGTCGATCAAACCGGCGACCCTCTCCACCACCTCGACCGAGCCCAGCATTCCGGTCTTCAGCGCGTCGGCGCCGATGTCGTCCAGCACCGCCTTGGCCTGGGTCTCGATCACCTCCAGCGGCACAGGGTGGACGCCGTGAACGCCCAGGGTGTTCTGGATGGTGATAGCGGTGATCGCCGTGGCGGCGAACCCGCCCAGCATGGTCACGGCCTTGATGTCCGCCTGGATGCCTGCGCCGCCGCCGGAATCCGAACCCGCCAGGATCAGCACCCGGCCTTTCATGCCGTCACGCCCGAGAACAGCTTCAGCCCGACGATGCCCGCGACGATCAGCAGGATGCAGACCGCCCGCACCGCCGTCGCCGGCTCGCCATAGACGGCCACCCCGACCACCGCCGCGCCCACGGCGCCGATGCCCGTCCATACGGCATAGGCCGTGCCGACCGGCAGGCGCTGCGTCGCGGCCCACAGCCCGACCATGCTGGCGGCCAAGGCTACGGCCACGCCCAGCGAGATCAGCGGCCGCTGCACGCCGACGTATTTGACGCCGGACGCCCAGCCCACTTCGAACAGCCCCGCCACCACGAGAACCAGCCAGGGATTAAGAGACAGAAGCCAAGACATGACGGCTGAATGGCGGATGGCGCCCATTCAGACAAGAGGCCGTCTGCCCTTGCAACGCAAGCGCCAGCCGATCCCAGCACTCCGCGCCCACAGGACAGCCCATCAGCACAACAACGCGCGCAAACAACGATCACCATAAACATTTACACATGTTAATGTTCGTCGATATTGAGTTATCACTCAGGTTGAATTCTTTTATTCACGTCACAGAAACCAATATTCGACTACAAGCGTTGCCGCCTCGATTCCCAGAAAGAATGGGTCTGCATGTCGACGCCCACAGTTCATACTGGAATACTCATCCGACGCCCCATCGATGAGGTTTATCAAGCCTTTACCGAACCAGGGGTGACGCCGTGGTTCTGGTTCACCCATGGCGATCGCCGCCTGTCCCAGGGAGCGACCGTGACATGGACCTGGGGGATGTACGGCGTCTCGACGCGTATCCTGGTCAAGGATGTTCAGGTTAACCGGCGAATTCTTATCGACTGGAACCTGGATGATCAGCCGACCGAGGTCGAATGGCGCTTCGAAGCGCGCGGCAAGACGACCTGGGTCGAAATCTTCAACCGGAGCTTTCCCGCCACGGACGAAGGGGTGAAGGCCGCGCTGGACGCCATGGAAGGCTTCACCCTGGTCCTAGCCGGCGCCAAGCTGTGGCTGGAGCGGGCGATCGAGCCGACATTCATCGTCGATCGCTTCCCCGATCAGGTGCTGCCTGACTGGAAGGGCTGAGGCTCAACCGGCCGCCGTCACCGCCGCCTGAAGCTTCAGAGCCTGGACCGTTTCGCGCACGTCGTGGACCCGCACCATGCGGGCGCCGCGCCGCCCGCCCTCCAGCGCCAGAGCCAGAGAGCCGCCCAGACGATCACCCGCCTCTATCGCCGCGGCGTCCACGCCCTGAATGAGACGCTTGCGACTGGCGGCGTAAAGGACCGGAAAGCCCAGATCGACCAGGGCGCCCAGTCGCGCCGTCAGCGTCAGATTGTGGGCCGTCGTCTTGGCGAAGCCGATGCCGGGGTCCAGCCAGATCTTCTCGCGCGCGATACCCGCCGCCACGGCCGCCTCGGCCCGCGCCGCCAGAAAGGCGACGACCTCGGCTGTGACGTCGTCATAGCGCGGGTCGTCCTGCATCGTCTTGGGCGCGCCCTTCATATGCATCAGCACCACCTCGCAGCCCAGTTCGGCGGCGGTCGCCAGGCTGTCGGGCGCATGGTTCAGGGCCGTGACGTCGTTCCACATCGTCGCCCCGGCGACGACGGCGGCGCGGGCGACGGCGGGCTTCATGGTGTCGATGCTGATCCGGCCGTCCCAGCGCGCGCGAATCTCGGCGATCAGGGGCGCGACGCGGGCGGTCTCTTCGGCCTCATCGACCGGATCCGAACCGGGGCGCGTGCTTTCTCCGCCCACGTCCAACACGTCGGCGCCCTGTTCGATCAACTTCAGGGCGTGAACCAGCGCCGCCTCGGCCGTGGCGTGCCGCCCGCCGTCGGAAAAGCTGTCCGGCGTGACGTTGACGATGCCCATGACGAGCGGCGGCTTCACGAGGGATTGATGGGTCATGCGACATCGACTCCAGAGGCCGCAGTTTGACTTTCACCGCGCCTGGGTCCAGCCTCTAAAGGCAATGGAACGCTTCGTCAGCCAGGCTCGACGCCTCACCCACGCGGGACGCCGCGTCGAAGGCCTTTAACCCGTAGCGGTCCGCCGTGCGCCCTGCGCCGGGCGCCCGTTACGGGACCAAGTTGCTTTAAGTCTCCTGTTTCCCCCATTCATTTTGCAGGACCGCGCCGGCCTGGAGCCGCTCGCGTAGATTTGCGCCATGACACGCCGCCCAGACACTACGGACGACAGCCGTCCCGGCGAACCGCCGCGCGGCGCCGACATCATTCCTTTTCGGAGACCGACCGCGCCCGGGGCGCCGTCCGACCCCGAACATGCCGATCCAGAACAGCCCGACGACGACGGCCCCTCGGCCGCCTGACGTCGCCCGAATTTCCAGAGAGTTTTCCTCATGACCACCCCCCGCAAGGGCGCCCTGCCCGCCATCACGCTTCGCAGCGACGACTTCGACGCCCTGGACCGCCTGGTCGGCGACCTGCCCGGCTCAGGCCCCGCCGGCCTGCTGCAACAGGAACTGGACCGCGCCAAGGTGTGCGAGCCCAAGGCCATGCCCAAGAACGTCGTCACCCTGAACCGCTGGCTTCAGTACGTCGACGACCACAGCCCCGAGGTGCGTCGCGTCCAGCTGGTGCTGCCCAAGGACGCCGATATCGACGCCGGGCGCGTCTCCATCCTGTCCTATGTCGGGGCGGGGCTGATCGGCCTGAAGGAAGGCCAGTCGATCAACTGGCCCGACACCTCCGGCGCCGCGCGCAAGCTGACCCTGGTCAAGGTCGAGGACGCCGAAGCAGCCGCAGGCTGAACCGCTTTCGATCAGAGCAAAAAATAGGGGCGCGTCCGACGGACGCGCCCCTTTTCATATCGGCTTGCCGGACAGGCTCTACGCGCTCGTCGCGGGCTGGACGGCGGGCTCGGCCTGCGGCGCCGCCTCGTCTTCCGGCGTGGCCGGGACCGACAGCGACGGACCGACGACCGTGTCGTTCTCGTCGTCGCGCTTGGGCGGCTGGTCGTTCTCCAGCAGATCCTTGATCTCGTCGCCCGACAGGGTCTCGTACTCCAGCAGGGCCTGCGACAGCTTCTCGTGGTCGCCCGCCTTCTCGGTCAGGATGCGGCGCGCCTCTTCCCAGCCTTCGGTGACGATGCGGCGGACCTCTTCGTCGATGATGCGGGCCGTCTCTTCCGAGACGTTCTGGCTGCGCGACACCGAGTGGCCCAGGAAGACCTCTTCCTGGTTTTCGCCATAGGCCACCGTGCCCAGCTTCTCGGAGAAGCCCCAGCGCGTGACCATGGCGCGGGCCAGCTTGGTCGCCTGCTCGATGTCCGAGCTGGCGCCCGAGGTGATGCTCTCCGGTCCGAAGATCAGCTCCTCGGCGACGCGGCCGCCCGCCATGATAGCGATGCGGTCGATCATCTGCTGGAACTTCATGGAGTAGCGGTCGCCTTCCGGCAGCTGCATCACCATGCCCAGGGCGCGGCCGCGCGGGACGATGGTCGCCTTATGCACCGGGTCGGCCATCTTGACGTTGATGGCGACGATGGCGTGACCGGCTTCGTGATAGGCGGTCAGGCGGCGCTCTTCCTCGTTCATGGCCATGGACTTCCGTTCGGAGCCCATCATGACCTTGTCCTTGGCGTCCTCGAAGTCGCGGTGCGTGACCATGCGACGGTCCTTGCGGGCCGCCATCAGGGCCGCTTCATTGACCAGGTTGGCCAGGTCCGCGCCCGAGAAGCCCGGGGTGCCGCGCGCCAGCGTCTTGACGTTGACGTCGGCGGCCAGCGGCACGTCCTTCATGTGAACGCGCAGGATGCGCTCGCGGCCCGAGACGTCGGGGTTGGGCACCACGACCTGACGGTCGAAGCGGCCGGGACGCAGCAGGGCCGGGTCCAGCACGTCGGGACGGTTGGTCGCGGCGATCAGGATGATGTTCTCGGACGCCTCGAAGCCGTCCATCTCGACCAGCAGCTGGTTCAGCGTCTGCTCGCGCTCGTCGTTGCCGCCGCCCAGGCCGGCGCCGCGGTGACGGCCCACGGCGTCGATTTCATCGATGAAGATGATGCACGGCGCGTTCTTCTTGGCCTGTTCGAACATGTCGCGCACGCGGCTGGCGCCGACGCCGACGAACATCTCCACGAAGTCCGAACCCGAGATCGAGAAAAAGGGCACGCCCGCCTCGCCCGCGACCGCGCGCGCCAGCAGGGTCTTGCCGGTGCCCGGAGGGCCGACCAGCAGGGCGCCCTTGGGGATCTTGCCGCCCAGACGCTGGAACTTGGCCGGGTCCTTCAGGAAGTCGACGACCTCTTGAAGTTCGTCCTTGGCCTCATCCACGCCGGCGACGTCGTCGAAGGTCTTGCGGCCCTTGTGCTCGGTCAGCAGCTTGGCCTTGGACTTGCCGAAGCCCATGGCGCCCTTCGCCCCGCCCTGCATCCGGTTCATGATGAACAGCCAGAAGCCGATGATCAGCGCCACCGGCAGCAACAGGCCCAGCAGACCCGACCACCACGGCTGACGCGTGCTCTTGGTTTCGACCTCGACGCCGGACTTGCGGATCTGCTCGACCAGCTCGGCGTTCGGCACCGGCGTCACGGCGGTGAATTTGCTGTCGTTCTTGAAGACGCCGGTGATCGTCTCGCCGCGCGCGACGATCGACTTGATCTCCTGACGCTCAACGGCGGTCATCAGCTGGGAATAGGTGATGGGTTCGGGGCGACCGGCGGCCGCGGCGCCCTTGGCGCCCGGCATGGCGGGGGCGCCGCCGTTCTGGCTGATCGCAGCATAGACCGTCACCAGTCCCAGAAGGATCACGCCCCAGATGGCGAAATTGCGCAGGTTCATTCGGTCCTCGGTTCCTCGACGCGGCCGCGCTCGGTCCGTCGATCAGCAGTCTTTCTCTGAAAATAGGTCAGACGGCGGCGTTTCGCCATGAAGGGATTGAAAGAGTCCGTCTTCCTGCGTCGTTTCGCCCCCGAACGCCGCAAGGGCGAGCGCCAGACGTCGCGACGCAAGCGCCCTTACACACGCCCGGCGCCAGGCCAGAACCGGCCGTCCTTCGGGATCGATCAGCACCGGCGCAGCGGCGCGCGCGGCGGGCGGCAGGGGCGCCAGAACGGCGCGCTCAACGTCGGAAAGTTGCGCCAGCCGCCCGGCGGCCGCCTCGACGCGCAGGCCCGACTGATCCGTCACGATCTCGAAACGCCCGTCCCAGACGGCGGATCGCCCCGGCAGCAGGGCCAGCGGGCCAGGCGGGCAGCGTTTCCACTCGCCCGGTTCACGCATCGCCTGAACATGCGCGCCGGACGCCTCGACGCGAGCGCCGCACAGGACCGCGGTGAAGTCCTCACCGTCCGCCAGCCGCGCCCGAAGGGCCGCCAGGCGATCCCCGCGCGGCGGCGTCGCGCCTCCGCCTGCGCACAGCAGCACGGCCGCCAGCATCGACGCAGGCAGGTCGCGCGATAGAGGCAGAACCCCGGCCCAAGTCTGGTCGCCCGGCTCATGGGCCGCCCTCGCACAAGCAACAGTCGCCGATGACGCAGCAGGGCCCTCTACCTGCGCCAGCGCCGCCCGCGCCCTGCCCCGCCCGTAGCGCAGGTCCGCGTTGGCGGGGTCTTCCAGCCATGTCAGGCCGCGCGCGCGCAGATGATCCCTCAGCGTCTCGCGCCCCTCGCCCAACACAGGCCGCAATAGCAACAGTCCTCGCCCTTCCGGCCAGGCGGGCGACGGCGACGCCTCGCGCAGGCGGCCCAGCGTCGCGCCTTGGGCCCGCATCCAGTCGCCTTCGGCGACGTCATCGGCGGTGTGGCCGGTCAGGATGACGCGCGCGCCGGCTTCCCGCGCGGCCTCGGCCAGCAGGGCGTGACGCGCCGCCCGCGCCCGCGCCGGGACGCCGGGACCGCC